>JALXEI010000373.1 GCA_027069645.1 Hyphomicrobiales bacterium | reverse complement strand
GAAAATGCACGATCTCGTCCACCAGCCCGGCATCCAGAAAAGAGCGCCAGACATGCGGGCCACCCTCGACCAGCAGGCGGGTTACGCCCATGCCGGCCAGTTCTCCCAATAAATCGGTGACTGTTTCGGTACCCGAAACCTTCATCAAGCGCCTACTTGCTGCAATTTTTGATTCCTGTGGCAAACGCTTTTTCCGATCCAGCACGATGATATCCGGGCTTTGCCCCTCAAGCCCCGGCAAACGACAATCGAGTGCCGGATCATCCGCCAGCACCGTGCCGATCCCCACCAGTATGGCATCGGCCTGCGCCCGCAGCAAATGCCCCCGTGCTCGCGCCTCCTCACTCGTCACCCAGACCGGCGCACCATCACCTGGCGCAATCAGCCCGTCGGCATCGGTAGCCAGTTTCAACTGCACAAATGGGCGCTGTTTCGTCACACGCAAAATGTGCCCCAACGTCAGCCAGTGCGCCTCATCGTGCAAAATATTTTCAAACACCTCAATTCCGGCTTCGCGCAACCTGGCAAACCCCTTCCCCGCCACCCGCTCATCAGGATCGCGCAAGGCACAAACCACCCGCCGGATGCCCGCCTCTATCACCGCATCGGCGCAAGGGGGGGATTTGCCGGTGTGGCTGCAAGGCTCCAGCGTCACATAAAGCGTTGCACCACACGCCTTCTCGCCCGCTCGCGCCAAAGCCTCAACCTCGGCATGAGGTCGCCCGCCCGGTTGCGTCCGGCCGCGCCCGAGAATAACGCCACGATCATCGACAATCACCGCACCCACAGAAGGATTGGGCGCCGTCGTTCCCAGCCCCCGCCACGCCATGTTGAGCGCCATTTGCATGAACTGGCTGTCCTGATCGCTCATCATTCTTCGGCCTTGCCCGATAGCTCTTCCAGAAAATCCGAGAAATCACCGACGTCCTGAAAGTCATGATAAACCGAGGCAAAGCGCACAAAGGAAACGTCATCCACCTGCTTCAACGCCTCCATCACCAGCAGACCAATCCGGCGCGTGGAAATCTCCGCCATGCTCTGCTTTTCCAGTTTGCGCGTGATCTCATCGACCAGTGTTTCAATGGTGACAATGTCAATATCGCGCTTGCGTGTGGCGATGGATATGGAACGCACCAGCTTTTCCCGGTCGAAGGGCAGATGCTTGCCCGAACGCTTGACCACCACCAGCTCGCGCAACTGCACACGCTCAAAAGTGGTGAACCGCGCCCCGCAAGCTGCACATTCACGCCGCCGCCGCACCACCGTATCATCCTCGGACGGGCGACTGTCCTTGACCTGTGAATTTTTTTCACCACATTGCGGACAGCGCATGGGATTTTATTCCTCTTTGAGAGTAAATGACCTCGCCGGTCAAGCGGCCTGTGCAGCCGGCACCAAAGGCGAGCCTTTGGAAACCGTTTTGTAACGGGTTTGCAAAGGGCTGGCCTTTTGCCGCCCGCTGCGCAAGCGTCCCGTCCGGAAGGACATTGCCCGACAGGGCAACTAAACGCTCATATCCTGATAAATCGGGAAGTTGCCGCACAGAGCCTTCGCCCTGGCCTTAACCGCGTCCTCGACCTTGCCATTGCCGTCCTTGCCGTTTTCCTTCAGCCCATCCAGGACCTCAAGAATAAGCGCCCCGACCTGTTTGAACTCTTCCTGACCAAAGCCGCGTGTGGTCGCTGCCGGGGAACCCAGCCGGATGCCCGATGTAATGGTCGGCTTTTGCGGATCGAACGGCACGCCGTTTTTATTGCAAGTGATATTCGCACGCCCCAGAGCCCGCTCGGCGGCACGCCCGGTCAGATCCTTGGGACGCAGGTCGACTAGAATGACATGGGTATCGGTACCACCCGACACCAGATCAAGCCCGCCTTCAACCAGCACTTCACCCAGTACCCTCGCATTGTCTTTGACGTTTTGCGCATATTTTTTGAAGGCCGGGGTCAGGGCCTCGCCAAAGGCCACCGCTTTGGCGGCAATGACATGCATCAGCGGCCCACCCTGAAGCCCCGGGAAAATGGCCGAATTGATTTTTTTGCCCAGTTCCTCATTGTTCGACAGGATCATGCCGCCGCGCGAACCGCGCAGGGTCTTGTGAGTCGTCGTGGTTACCACATCGGCATGAGGCAAGGGGCTCGGATGCACACCGCCAGCCACCAGACCGGCGAAATGCGCCATATCGACCATGAAAAAGGCCCCGACCTCATCGGCAATCTTGCGGAAGCGGGCAAAGTCGATCTCACGCGGATAGGCCGATCCCCCGGCGATAATGAGCTTTGGCTTGTGCTCGCGAGCCAGTTTTTCCACTTCGTCAAAGTCTATCCTGTGGGTGTCTTTATCCACACCATATTGCACCGCATTGAACCATTTGCCCGACTGGTTGGGGCGTGCGCCGTGGGTCAAATGCCCCCCCGCGTCAAGGCTCATGCCCAAAATCGTGTCACCAGGCTTGATGAGCGCCATCATCGCTCCCTGATTGGCCTGCGACCCCGAATTGGGCTGCACATTGACATAAGCGCAATCAAACAGCTTTTTGGCCCGCTCAATGGCCAGCTTTTCCGCCACATCGACATATTGACAGCCACCATAATAGCGCCGCCCCGGATAGCCCTCGGCATATTTGTTGGTGAGCACTGATCCAGCCGCTTCAAGCACCGCTTTTGAAACAATGTTTTCAGAAGCGATCAGCTCGATCTCTTCTTGCTGACGTCGCAGCTCGTCATTAATGGCGGCGGTGATTTCAGGGTCTGTCGAAGCCAGACCCTCTCCAAAAAAGCGTGCAAGATCCTGATCTGACATGAAGCTGTCCCCTGTTTTGCCATTCCCGCAACTCTGGCCACTAACGACTGACACTTGCGGTTTTGAAAATCAATTTGCCTGTGCCTTAACATGAGAACTGCAAGACCAACAAGACAAAGCAATTGACGGGAATGATCAATCCACCGAATGTTTGTCCTTTTGCCTGCCTGTGAAAATATCGCCCCGATACGTGATTCCCCTCTGCCTTGCCTGGTGTGGCAAGACATACACACGCGGAACTTCTCTTTTCATCGGTTGTTCAATCGCCGCCTTTTGGCCATAAATCGCGACCAGATCTGTTTGTGTTTTTTGGCTGGCATGGCCAAAACGCAAAACGATACAGATCGAGGAACGGGGAAACGCAAATGGCAGACAGCTACAGTGTCGGACAATCGTGGATCTATGAAGCACCCAACGGTTTTGAGAAATCGCGTATTATTATCGGGGCCATATTGACCTTTGCCAGCCACGAACCTGTCATTTGCGCTGCTGTCACCGACGCCCCCATGAAAGACGAGGAGGGCAACGTGCAGTCCCTGACCATTCCTTTCCTGCCCTTTTCGAAAACGGCCTTCGAACAGACCGTAATCCGGGTTGATGGCACTGCGCCCGTCCCCGAAAGCTTTCGTGACAATTACAAAAACTGGAAAACCGACAGCAAGGGCCTTGGTTTTATCAATATTCCATTCCGCGGTTTACTGCGCAACATGGCCGATGGTCTCGCGCAAAAACAACACGAAGCGCCGCAAAAAACACAAAACATTGCCTGCATAGAGCAGCATTGAGGCCAATACGGCCTGGTGCAGCTACCGGCTCCCGGCCCCCTGTTGTCCCAGAGCCTGATCCAGGTCTTCCATCAAATCATCAACATCTTCAAGTCCGACCGACAAACGGACCAGTGACGGCGTGATCCCCAGTTTCGCGCGTTCTTCATCGCTCAGGCGCTGATGGGTCGTGGTGACGGGATGGGTTATGAGACTTTTGGCATCGCCCAGATTGTTGCAGATTTTTACAATGTCCAGTCGATTCATGAAATCAAAGGCCGCCGCCTGCCCCTCCTTCACCTCGAAGGACACCAGCGGACCGCCAACTCCGCCCATTTGCCTCACACACAGATCATGCTGCGGATGATCATCGCGACCCGGATAAATTACCCGCTCAACGGCTTTGTGACCGGCAAGAAAATCGGCAACTTTTGCCGCATTCTCGCAATGCTGGCGCACCCGTATCGAAAGAGTTTCGAGGCCCTTCAGCATGACCCAGGCATTGAACGGGCTCAATGACGGACCGGTCTGGCGACAAAATTGCATCAGTTCTCCGCCGATATAATCCTCGTCGCCGAGCACAATGCCGCCAAGACAACGCCCCTGCCCGTCAATATGTTTGGTCGCTGAATAGAGTACGATATCGGCACCCAGCTCTAGCGGTTTTTGCAGAACAGGAGTGGCAAAAACATTGTCGATTACCAGTTTTGCATCCCCGGCGCGGGCAATCTGCGCCACCGCCCCGATGTCCACCAGGTCCAGTGTCGGATTGGTGGGCGTTTCCAGAAACACCAGTTTCGTTTCAGGGCGCATGGCGCTTTCCCAGGCCTTGAGGTCTGCGCCATCCACCAGCGTTGTTTCCACCCCGAAGCGGGGCAACAAGACATTCAGCAGATAGAGCGAGGCACCGAAAAGCGCCCGGGAAGCCAGCACATGATCTCCGGCTTTCAGTAAACTCATGAAGACCGCATTCACTGCCGCCATGCCGGAACTTGTGGCCATCGCTGCCGGGGCCCCTTCGAGCAGCCGCATGCGCTCTTCAAACATCGTGACAGTCGGATTGGCATAGCGCGAATAGACATAGCCTTCGGCTTCGCCGGTAAAGCGGTTTGCGGCTTCCTGCGCCGATGGATAAACATAGCCGGACGTGAGATAAAGGGCTTCGGATGTTTCGCCATAGGAACTGCGCATCTCTCCGGCACCATGTATGTTGCGCGTATCGGCACGCCATCCCGACATATCTTTTCTGTCGTCTGTCATCTCAGTCAGCTCCTCCCTGCATATTATTCCGGGCAAGGGCAAAAAAAATCCGACCGGACCGAAGCCAGGACGGAAAAACGTGCTGTTTTCTCGCTTGCAGCTCGGTCTTTTAGCGATTTTTTTATTGTGGCTGCAAGCCGACCGGCCAAATCACCACATAACCCGATTGTTCTCTCATGGGGATTAAGCCCCGGTTCCGGCTTGGCGTCAAGAGGGAAAGCGGTTAGGCTGTCGCGAGATTTATATTCGCTCCGGTTGATGCTCCCTTGCCCGACCGGCCAGAAACAGGACAGGCACAAACCATCATGACAGGCATCCTGCCGGCCCACGCCATCGAACGGCTGATCGAACAAAAAACCATTGTGATGGATCGTCCCCCGGATGAGGGCCAGATTCAGCCTGCGTCCCTTGATCTGCGCCTTGGCGATGTCGCTTATCGTGTGCGCGCCAGCTTTTTACCCGGTCGCGGTGTCACCGTGAGCGAACGGCTTGAAGACCTAACCATGCACAAAATCACGCTTTCAGGCGATGGCGCCGTGCTGGAGCGCGACTGTGTTTATATCGTACCGCTTCAGGAAAGCCTCAATCTTGATCACAGCCTTTGCGCCTTCACCAATCCCAAAAGCTCAACGGGGCGCCTTGATGTCTTTACCCGGGTCATCTGTGATGGATCACGCGCCTTTGATCAGATCACTTCCGGTTACAAGGGGCCGCTCTATGCCGAAATCTGCCCGCAAACCTTCCCGGTTCTGGTACGCGCGGGATCAAGGCTGTCACAAATCCGTTTTCGCGACGAAAAAGGCAAAGACGAGGAAAGGCCCCTGCTCGTGGACTATCCCGAATTGCTGGAAAAGACCATAGCCAGCGACACACTGATGCATATGAGCGGTGTCCCTCTTTCTGTGCAAGTCGCGGGAACCGGCGAGAATGACCTTATTGGCTATCGCGCCAAAAAACATACCGGCGTTATTGATATTGATGCCCCTGCATCCTGCGATATTCTTGATTTCTGGGAACCGATCCATTCACGCGGACAGCGCCATCTGATTCTCGATCCTGACGAATTTTATATTCTGGCCTCGCGTGAATCCGTGCATGTTCCCCCCGAATATGCCGCCGAAATGGTGCCATTCAATCCGCTTGTAGGTGAATTTCGTGTTCACTATGCCGGTTTTTTCGATCCGGGATTTGGCCACAGCCCTTCCGGGGGCAGCGGTTCGAAGGGCGTTCTGGAGGTGCGCAGCCACAAGGTACCGTTTATCCTTGAAGACGGTCAGATCATTGGCCATCTGATCTATGAGCGCCTGAGCGAACCGCCCGAAAAACTCTATGGTACCGATATCGGATCCCATTATCAGGCCCAGGGACTGAAACTTTCCAAACACTTCCGCCCTGTTCCTGTTCGGAAACAGGATTAAAACACGATCCGGTTGTTGACCCGCAACCTGACGACAAAAAAACGGCTGCTCCCGGGGAACAGCCGTTTTTGAGCACCTCATAAAAGTGGTCACAGGCTAGAAACCAAAATTGAAGATCGATTCAGAAAGGCTGACATTGCGCTTTCTGTTATTCCCGTATCCCGCATAGCTCGGGCGACTCGTCTTGTAACTCTTGTATGTAACGATGATTCGGGAGCCGACGGGCGCACGGTTATAGAGATCCACAACATCCTTGTTAAACATGCGCACACATCCGTGGGAAACCGATTCACCGATCAGCCAGGGCGCGTCCGTCCCGTGAATACGGTAAAGCGTATTGCCGACATAGAGTGCACGAATACCAAGCGGGTTTTTGGGGTCACCACCGCGAACAAACAAAGGCAGTTTTGGATTTTCACGACGCATTTCCGCCGTTGGCGTCCAGGTTGGATTGACCTTCTTGGATGATACACGGAAACTGCCGGACCATTTGGCATCGGGTTTTGGAACCGCGATGGGATAGCTGATCGCACGCTTGCCCTTGAGAACATAATACAGACGACGATCACTGAAGCTGACAACGATTGTGCCTGGTGCGTGTTTTGCCTTGAAGGAAACAATGTGTTTTGGAACAGCCGAGGAACCGGAGCCCCAACCCCACATTTGCGCCGCAGCTTTATCTGCGGATATACCTGCCGAAAATGACAGAGCACAAAAACCAATAAAAAACATTTTCATTCGAACCGGAAACTTCATACCACTAACCTCTTGCTACACATTACAGGGCCTTACTTTACTGAGCCAGCTTCTTGATACCTCATCAAGGTTACCAATCTGTTACCTGACCTGTTTTATTAACCCTGTTCTCACCCCCCGGACCAAACAAACACGGCGCAAAGCCTTGCATGACACCTTATCCCGTTCCAACGGCAAACAGATACAAAACTGTCATTCTCCAATGTGCTCCCGACACCGGATCAATTTTATGCACTCACCATTTCAGATTGCGCCGTTTTACAGGAAGCAGTTTGCGGGATCCGGAAATCGTTTCCGGCAACATGTTCTTCAGAACAACGGGGTGCAACCTGTTTTCGTGAACAGAAAATCTGATCGCGCGCCCGTTACCGAGACTGAAATAGGCGAATTTTCCGCCTGCACCTGTCGTCACCGTTCCAAGACGCTGATCACGGTCAATATCAACAACCGGGGCGGCCAGCACAGGCGTTCCACCCGCCACAACCATCAGGAGCAAACCTGCCAGCGTTTTCCTGAAATTGCAAACCGGCCCACACATCAAACTGATAACCTGAACATCAACATAAAACCGCTACCTGTCAAAAGGTCCGCTGAAATACGACCGGTTTCCCGGAGACACTCGAACCTCTCTTTACACATTTTGGCCACAATCACACCCCGATTACAAGAGGATGATCGACATTTTCCCCGCACGGGAAATCTCATGATGGTGTTTTTGAACCATTGTGCGCTTCGGGCCACACAAGTTCGCTTCGAGAGCCGTTGCGGCTTGCAAAACGCTCAACAGCCTACCTTGCCCGCAAAACAGTTTTCGCCGGTTCAAGGCAAACTTCATCGGAACAGGCCTGCAAAACAAGTTTCAGTTCAATGCTGTCGGGCAACCTGTCACCTGGCGAAACAACAATCTCGACCTTGCCCTCATAAAGAGACATCTCTTCATCACTGAATTTCAGTTTTCGCTTAATCGCCGGGGGATAAACAACCCCGGGATCAGGATAACCGGGAGAGACAACAGTCAAAACGGTCGGAATAAAATCATCATTGAGCGGCTTGTTGGAATTGATATGCCATCCTTTTTGAATGGATAGCGAGACAATGGCTCTGTGTGCCTTCCGATCGACCCTGGCCTCGGCCCGAACCCGTCCTCTTGCCAGATATTTCACGGGACCGGTCTCTCCGTTTCGCAGCATGTCGGCCCCCCGCAACACATAAGGCATTGAGCGGGGGGATTCCACGGCCAGTCCCGACAGAGCGGCAAGCAAACTGTCTACCCTGTTGCGATATTCCAGATCCTCACTGCGGTGCCTCAACAGCGCCAGCACTTCAAGGGCAATGGCGTTTCCCGACGGGGTTGCCCCGTCGGAGCGTGCCTTTCCTCTTGTAAATGTTCCGCGCCTGTCGACCATGAAAAAATCGCCAATATCGGGATCAATAAATTTTTCGATCATGGTCTGCGTCAATAGCCGTGCTTTTTTCAGATATTTACTGTTTTGCGTGGCGTCCCCGGTCATCACATTGGCAAGAGCCAGAAAGGCATAATCTTCCTGCTGGGCATCCAGTTCGGCCTTGCCCCTGAACCAGGAACGCAGATAGCCATCCGGCTTTTTCATATGTTTTTCGATAAAGGCCAGGGCCTTTTCTGCTCGCCGGGCATAGTGTTTGTTGTCAAGAACAAGGGCCGCTTCGGCAAGAGCCGCTATCATCATGCCATTCCACGACAGGACAATCTTGTCATCAAGGTGAGGCGGAACACGCCTGCTTCGCGCCTTTTCCAGCCGGGCGCAAAAATCATCAACCCGGTCATAAAATTGCTGTTCGGTCATCTTCAGACTTTTTGCCAACTCCCGCGGATGCTCCGGGAAATGCAATATTGTCCGACCTTCGAAATTGCCCTGTTCTGTAACGCCGAATATTTTTGCAGCAAGTTGTCCGTCCTTTTCGCCAAGCACTTTGATCAACTGTTCCGGTGTCCAGGCGTAAAAACTTCCTTCGTCCCCCTCGCTGTCCGCATCGAAAGCCGAATAAAAACCTCCCTCCCCGGCACTCATATGGCGCTCGACAAAAGAAATTGTCCGCTCCGCCGCGCGCGCATAGCGCCAGCGCCCGGTCAGTCTGTAGGCCTGCAACAGAACCCGTACCATCTGCGCCTGATTGTAAAGCATTTTTTCAAAATGCGGGATGCGCCACAAATTGTCCGTGGCGTAGCGATGGAAACCGCCCCCGACATGATCCTGAATACCGCCGTCAAGCATGTAATCCAGAGTTCGGGTCACCGCCTCAAGCGCTTTTTTGTCATTATGTGTCGCGGCCATTTGCAGCAAAAACATCAATATCGGTTCATTGGGAAATTTGGGAGCCGTATCAAATCCGCCGTTAAAGACGTCGGCATCGCGTAAAATGTCCCGCACGGCTCTGCCGAGAACTTCAGAAGTCACACTCTGTGCGGCAACGCGCCGGTTGAGAATTTTGCTGATCACGCCCGAAACATGTTCACCATCCGCAACAAGCGCTTTTTCATTTTCCCGCCATTGTCTGGCA
>JALXEI010000372.1 GCA_027069645.1 Hyphomicrobiales bacterium | reverse complement strand
TTGTGATGAACTGAAACGCAAACGGTGTCCGTTCCCCTGCTCCCAGGTACTGGAGCGAATATCGGAAAGAGAACTTTTGCCGCGTTCGTCCGTGGTCCGGGTGATCATGCGCATGTTCTGGGTATAACCCTCACAGGGGGAACCGGTGATCTCGAACACCATGCGCCCGCGCACCGCCGAGACCGAAACGGCCTGTGATTTGTCAGCGAGGGTAATCTCGTAAACGGCCCGATGAGGCACAAGAACAGCAGAATCCGTTGTCGTCTCCGGTCCGGCAATCACCGCCAGCGCACCGGAACCGGTGCTGACAATAACAGCGGCCAATATCCCCCAAAACAGTCTCATCTTTATCACTCGCAGGTTTTTCTGCAAATTCAACAATTTCAATATCGTGAGCCTGTACCGGGGACAGGATTTCCCGGGCGGCTCCGGTTGACATTTGGCAGCTCATGGAAACAATACAAAGGCCAACAACGACATCTTCATAGCACATATCAGCAAAAAGACAGAATGACCATGAACGAGATCGACAAAAGACTTCAGGAACTGGGGATCGAGTTACCAAAGGCCGCGCCGCCCGCCGCCAACTACGTCCCGGCCCTGATATCCGGCCAGCAGCTTTTTATATCCGGGCAGTTGCCCATGAAGGACGGCGCATTGCACATTACCGGTCAGGTCGGCGAAGAACTTTCCATCGAACAGGGGCAGGAGGCCGCAAGACTTTGCGCCATTAATATCCTCGCCCAGATCAGAACGGCCCTCAATGGTTTCGAGCGCTTTGAACAGCTTTTGCGCCTCGGAGGCTTTGTCAATGCACCAGCCTCCTTTGGCGATCATCCGCAGGTCATTAACGGTGCTTCGGACCTGCTGGTTGAAGTGCTGGGAGATGCCGGGCGCCATACCCGTTTTGCCGTCGGTGCTGCTGGCCTGCCCTTTAATGCCGCAGTTGAAATCGATGCCCTCGTGGCCATCAGATCCTGACCGGAGAAAGCCCCGAAGCCGCGCATGAAACACAAGCTCCAATGGATGTCTCGCCCCTTTGCCCACCGCGGACTGCACAACGCGGATAAAGGCATAATCGAGAACACCCGTTCGGCCGTCGCGGCCGCCATTGCGCGAAACTATGGTATTGAAGTCGATTTGCGCCCCGCGGCATGCGGGACGGCTATGGTTTTTCACGATGACACGCTGGAGCGCCTCACCCTTTCCACCGGTCGGGTCAGCGACAAAACGGCCCGCCAGCTCCAGCTGATCGAATTTCGCGGCACAAATGACAATATGATGACCTTGCGCGAATTGCTGGATCTGGTCGCCGGTCAAACGCCCATGTTGCTCGAAATCAAGAGTAACTGGCCGTTTGATGAAAAGCGCGTGCATAAATTCGTGACGCAGATTATCGCGACACTGGAAGGCTACAGGGGCGATTTCGCCATCATGTCCTTTGATCCCGCCTATCTGAGGGCGTTTCGCGACCTGGCCCCGCACATCCCGCGCGGACTGATCTCGGAAAGTTTTGCAGATTCCCGCTACTGGCACATGCTCACCCTTCAACAGCGTCTGTCCCTGCGCTTTTTGCTTTCCTCACCGCAAACGCGGCCCCATTTCATCGCTTATGATATCAACGCCCTGCCCGCCATCGCCCCGTTGCTGGCCCGCAGACTGTTTGGAAAAAAACTGGCAACATGGACGGTGCGCACCCCGCAGCAGGAAAAACGGGCCCGGAAATATTGTGATGCCATGATTTTCGAAAAACTGCGGCCCTCAACGGGACAGGACCATTCGGGATCATGACAAAAAATAACGGACTGAAACTCACGAACACAGAAAGTCTCGACACGGTTTCCACCACCGACTGGAACGCCTGTGCCAACCCTGTCGGTCAGCCCTTTGATCCGTTTCTCACGCATGAATTTTTATTCGCCCTTGAACAGAGCGGCTCGGCAACGCCGGAAACCGGCTGGCAAGGCACACATCTGCTGGTGAGCGACCGGCAGGACAGGTTGCTCGGGGCGATGCCGCTCTATCTCAAATCACACAGCCGGGGGGAATTTGTCTTTGATCAGGGATGGGCCGAAGCCTTTGAACGGGCTGGCGGGCACTATTATCCCAAACTGCTTTGCGGTGTTCCCTTTACACCGGTCCCCGGCAGGCGGCTGTTGCTGGGCGACAGCGACCGGCAAATCGAAGTCGCTCATCTTCTGCTTGAGGGAGCTATGGCGCTTGTTGACAAATACGGTCTCTCCTCCCTGCATGTCAATTTCATTGAAAAACAACAGCTATCCCTGTTCGATCATCCCGACATGCTGCATCGTATCGGCTGTGATTTCCTGTTCGAAAACAGGGGTTTTGAAAACTTCGGGGATTATCTCGCCTCCCTTTCCTCGCGCAAGCGAAAAACATTTCGCAAGGAGCGCCGGAAGGCCGTGGAGGCGGGTCTCGAAATCGTTCATCTGACCGGCGACCGGCTCACCGAAGAGCACTGGGACCGTTTTTTTGAATTCTATCTCGATACCGGTTCGCGTAAATGGGGCACCCCCTATCTGACGCGCCGCTTTTTCTCACTGATAAACAAAAGCCTGGCGGACCGGATTTTACTGATTTTTGCCTTTCGCGATAAAATCCCCGTCGCAGGCGCCTTGCATATTGTCGGCTCCGATACTCTTTATGGCCGCTATTGGGGGGCCAGCGAATATCATCCGTCCCTGCATTTTGAACTGTGCTATTATCAGGCCATCGAATATGCGATTGCCAACAAACTGAAATATGTCAACGGTGGTGCTCAGGGGGAGCACAAGCTGGCGAGGGGCTATCTGCCTGTCTCGACACATTCCATGCACTATCTGCCCGACCCCGGCTTTCGCGAGGCCGTGAAACACTTTCTTTCCGGCGAACGGCGCTATATAAAAACGGAAGCCGGGATATACAGGGAACAGTCTCCCTTTCGCCAGCCGGCAACCGACAGTTCCCTGCAAGCTGACAACAGGAGCCCTCAAATGGAAACAAGAACCTACAATATCGACGGGATGACATGCGGTGGCTGCACGAGTTCACTGGAAAAACTGCTGATGCAGGAAAAGGGCATTGAAAGCGCCAAAGCTTCCCATGAAGACAATAACTGCCAGATCACTCTGGACCCGGCCCTCGTCAGCGATGAACGCATTGCCGAAATCACCGACAAGGCCGGTTTTGAATTTAAAGGCCGGGCCTGACCGGCTTCTATCGGGGGACACAAGATCATGACCTATGATGACAACAATATTTTTGCAAAGATCCTGCGCGGTGAAATGCCCGCGCATAAAATATACGAGGATGATGAAACCTTCGCCTTTCTGGATATCATGCCGCGCTCAAAGGGCCACAGCCTTGTCATTCCCAAAACGCCGGCCATCAATATGCTTGACGTCGCGCCAGACGATCTGTGCACGCTGATCCGGACGGTCCAACGGCTGGCCCCGGTGATTGTCGAGGCGATGGGGGCGGATGGTTTCATGATTCAGCAGTTCAACGGAGCTCCTGCCGGTCAGATGGTCTTTCACATCCATTTCCACATCGTGCCGCGATATATTGATGTGCCGCTCAAACATGCGGCAAGCGATATGGAACAGGAAGACATACTTGCGACCAATGCCGACAAAATCCGTACCGCTGTCGAGACACGTCTCAAATGATAACGAAATGCAGGCTGGAGTAACCCGTTGAAAGGTCACCGGTTTTACTCAAACGCGTGCGTTGCTTTCAGAGGTAACCGGTATGATACCTCTTGCCTGCCGCCCACATCAGACGCGATATTTCTGCCGGATTCCGGTTGAGCTTGCATGGGACAAAGGCACGGACAACAGGGTCCATGCCGGTGGCTTGCTTGCCGCCAGAAGGCAGGCAGAGCGCTCACCCATACGGCTGGATGCAAACCGGTGAGCGGCAGGTGACGCCCCGGCCCTGTGACGTTGCCCCGGTCGATCCATAACGGCGATCGGAAGAGTTGCAAATATATTTTGCCAGTCTCGCCACAGGTGAATACCGGCCAGATTATCGGCCCCCATCAGCCAGACAAAACGGGTTGCCGGAAATCGCCTCGTGAGAAAGCGCAGGGTCTCGATGGTCCAGGGGGCACCCCGCGCCGCCTCGAAGGCTGTTATTCTGATTTTGGGATGATCAACAAGATCGGTACATTGCTGCAAGCGTTGCACCAGTGGCCAGGGCCCTCTCGACTTCAGCGGATTGCCGGGACTGACCAGCCACCAGACCTGATCCAGTTGCAACCGTTTCAAAGCTTCAAGAGAGATATGGACATGACCGCGGTGCGGTGGATCAAAAGAGCCCCCCAGCAATCCGATTCGCGCGCCGCGCGGGGCGGGTGGCGGCTTCAAAAAAGCATCGTCAATGCGCCCTTCAGACATTCCGGACGACATTGCAGTCAACGGTGTGCTTTCCCTACTCGCTGACGCCATAACGATGCAAATCCTGTCCGTTGTCCCGCAACCACTGGCGGGCCTGCTGATAGTCGGGCAATGTTGTCGCCACCAGCTTCCAGAAACGCGGCGAATGGTTCATCTCGCGCAAATGGGCCACCTCGTGCGCCGCAACATAATCAAGAACCTCGCGAGGTGCGAAGATCAGCCGCCAGGAAAAAGACAGGGTCCGATTGGACGAACAGGATCCCCAGCGCGATGTCTGGTCACGAATACCAAGCCGCGTATAGGACAGGCCCAGTCGTTCGGCATGATGATCAACCCGCCGGGTGATTTTCTGTCTGGCCTGCTTCTTCAGCCAGTCTGCAAGACGCCGCGGAGCGTGATCGGTTGCGCCAAGAATATGCAGCGTCGCACCGCCTGCATGTAAATGCTCTGCACCGGCACCTTCCCGTTCTCCGTTCCCGGCCTTTCTTGTCACCACGCGCCATCCCTTGTGTGCCGCTGTTCGCGGGCCACAAAAAACCAGCCTGTGACTCTCGCCCTGATAGGGAATAAAAGCGCCATCTTCAAACGGAACCGGTGCGGGAAGATCATCCAGTTGCCGGTTCAGCCAGTCGATATGCTGCTCGATAAAGGCACCGGCCCGCTTTTGCCCGGTATGGCGCGGAATGGTCAGGGTAATATCGCGTTTGGTCGGACTGACCCGCAAGGTCATCCGTTTTGCCCGCGGCGACTTTCTGACCAGCACAGGGCGCACCAGGTTTTCATGGGCCAGATGATAGCTGTCATTGCCAATGGACATTAATAACCGCTCCCGCGAATCGTTTTCGTGCGCAACTATATCACAAACGGGTTCCGGTCGTCCTGTTGTTGAATAGCGCCTCAGGAGGCCGGAAAGCGCCGGTCAATGGCCTTTTTGAGACCTTTGGCCATTTGCTCGCTATCTGTACCATAGGAAAAGTGGCGCACATACCGCCCCTTGTCATCCATCAGGAAAACCAGTGCCGAATGATCCATCGTATAACCGTCCGGACTGTCCTTTTCCTTCACCTTTTTGTAATAGACGCGATAGGCTTTTGCGATCTTCCTGATCTGATCGGGAGTTCCGGTCAGACCCACAAGGTCTGGATGAAAATTATCGACATAGGTTGCCATCAATTCGCGCGTATCACGTTCCGGATCAATGGTCACGAACAGCGGCACCAGATGTTTGCGACGCCGTTCGCCAATAATATCGAGCGCGCCGGCAATATTCTGCAATTCGGTCGGGCAGACATCGGGACAATAGGTAAAACCGAAATAGACCAGCATGAATTTGCCGCGATAATCCCTGTCGGTGACCTTTTTGCCGGTATGATCAATGAGTTCGAAGGGGCCGCCAATCAGAGCCTCACCGCCCGTTTGCCCCTCCGGGGATTTCATTATCAGGCCAATCAAGGCAATACCAGGAACGATCAGCAGTCCGAGTATTATGATAAGATTTCTGCGGGACATGATCATTTCTCCACACTGGCTCTGAAGTCAGGACAAGGGGCTATTCTCCGCCTGTGTCTTCCCCCATCGCGAGATATTTCTCCTGTCGCTCTGCCCGAACCTCTTGCGGTGTAAACCTGTCATAACCGGCAAGCAGCCGCTCAAGGGATTCGCCAACCGCCTCGAAAGTCTTTTCCGGGTCACGATGAGCGCCGCCGACAGGCTCCGGTATAACCTCGTCGATAATACCCATTTCCAGCAGATCGGCCGCAGTTATGCGCATATTGGTGGCCGCATCAACGGCCTTGCCGGCATCGCGCCACAGGATCGAGGCAGCGCCTTCCGGGGAGATCACTGTATAAATGGCATGTTCCAGCATCAGCACCTTGTTGGCCGTGGCAATGGCAATGGCACCGCCGGACCCGCCTTCGCCAATCACCAGTGTAATCATCGGCACGCCCAGCGACAGGCAGCAATCAGTCGAGCGGGCGATGGCCTCGGACTGGCCGCGTTCCTCGGCCCCTATCCCCGGATAGGCCCCGGCTGTATCCACCAGGGTGATCACCGGAATATCGAAACGATCGGCCATTTCCATCAGGCGCACGGCCTTGCGATAACCTTCAGGCCGCGCCATGCCGAAATTGTGATGTATTCGGGACTCTGTATCCCAGCCCTTTTCATGTCCCATGATGAGCACACTGCGCCCGCGAAACGAGGCCAGTCCGGCCTGAATAGCCGGATCTTCACCGTGATAACGATCCCCGGCGAGGGGTGTGTAGTGTTCAAAAAGGGCCTTGATAAAATTTGAAAAATGCGGCCGTTCGGGATGCCGCGCAACCTGGCATTTTTGCCACGGCGTCAGATTTCCATAAATTTCTTCCAGTTTTTCCCGGGCCTTTTCCTCAAGCGCGGTAATCTTTTCTTCCACAGAGACGGTATCATCATCGCCTTCTTCAACGGTTCTCAGGTCCCTGGCTTTTACTTCCAGTTCGCGTATGGGGGTTTCAAAATCAAGATAGGTGCGCATGGGCTGGAGCCTGTACGGTTACGGGGTCGGGCATACGGGTTTATGTACATCCCTGTTCTGACGATGCCAGGGTGAGCCTTTGGTCTGCCGCTGTCAAGAACCGGCACACCAGAGCCGTTTTACAGCGTTAATAACCAATATGAACGCAAAATAACAGAGATATATTGTCACCCTGCCAACACCTCGAAAAATGCAAAATGCCCTGTGCCGCGACGATTAATATCAAAGGCGGTTGGTATAAGAGGCCAGGGGATGATGGTCATTCACCAGCGAGCGCAAACGCTCGTCGAGCACATGGGTATAGATCTGCGTAGTGGAAATATCCGCGTGCCCCAGCAATTGCTGCACCGCCCGCAAATCGGCCCCGCGCTCCAGCAGATGCGAGGCAAAGGCATGGCGCAACACATGGGGGGAGATGTTTTCGGGCGGGAGCCCTGCCCGCCCGGCCAGTGCTTTCAATTCCTGTACCAGCCTTTGCCGGGTCAAATGCCCGTCCACCCCGCTTGAAGGAAACAGAAAAGCCGAAGCATTGCGCACCTTTTTGTGATGCTCTTTCATGTGGCTCACATAAGCAGCAATGGCCCGCCTTGCAGCAGTGTTGAGCGGTACGATGCGCTCGCGCCCGCCCTTGCCCTTTACCATGATCATGCGGTCATCGGCGCGCATGAAGGTTTTGGGCAGGCTGACCAGCTCGGTGACGCGCAAGCCCGTGGCATAGAGCAGTTCAAGCAGGCAATTGAGCCGAATGGCAGGCAGCCGTTTTCGTCCCGTGGCGGTCCTGGCCTCACGGGCGGCAATTTCCAGCAGGTGGTCAACCTCGTCAACACTCAGTGTTTTGGGCAATGAACGGGCCTTTTTGGGCGCCGAAAGCTCGCTCGCCGGATCATCCCCGCGCAGGCCCTCAATGAACAAAAAGCGATAATATTGCCGCAGCGCCGACAATTTGCGCGAACGGGTCGAAACCGCCAGCCCCTCATCATTGAGCTGTCCCAGATAGGTGCGGATCTGTTCCGTCGACAAAGCTCTCATTTTTACGCCGGTGGTACGTGCAAAACTCTCGAAATGCTCCAGATCACGCCGATAGGCCGAAAGCGTATTTTGTGCAGCACCGCGTTCGGCGCTCAGCATTTCCAGAAAAAGTTCCAGATGGCTGTCCCTGCCCATTTGCCTTTTCTCCCGCTGCCATGATTCACACCTCCTCGCAGCCTGCCTGTATCTTCCTAACAGGTCGTTTAGGTCATAAACTCATAAACAGGGTCGAAATGGCAGGAGCAGATTTGTTTTCCCGCAAGGCGCAAGTTCGCAGGAAACCTTGTGGTTTTCAAGAGCTTGCAACACAGCGGGGGAGCAAATATGCCCTGTCCGCAGGATGCCAAAAGCGCTGCAATCCGCGGTCAAAATGACCTTGCTCGTACAAAAGTACGCGCTGCGATCATTTTAACCTCGTATTTTTGCGCTTTTGGCACCATTCTCGACCCTGTTTACGAGTTTATGACCTAGGCCGAAAACTCATAAAGATGACGGAAAGCCGGGTGACAAACCGTTACCCGTTCAGCAGGCACCACCGGGTTGCTGACAGGATGTCCATAGCCACCGGCTATTTGAAAAGAATATGCCGCAGATAATTTATTTGACTCTGTCAATCGAGAGGCCTATTGGCCGAGGCGGGCCACCTCTCCCCAACGAGAGGCTAACTATCTGGAAGGATAGATCACACATGACGAATGTCACAAAACCGGCCACGCGACCGGTTAATCCGCGTTTCTCTTCCGGCCCCTGTGCCAAACGGCAGGGCTGGACTCCCGAAAATTTCGATCTGGAGCTGCTGGGGCGCTCGCATCGCTCCAGGCCCGGCAAGGCCCGTCTCAAGCAGGCGATTGACGAAAGCCGCGAGATTCTGGGCGTTCCCGATGATTATCTGATCGGCATTGTCCCGGCTTCTGATACCGGCGCTGTGGAAATGGCCATGTGGTCGCTTCTGGGTGAACGCGGCGTTGACATGCTTTACTGGGAGAGCTTTGGCAAGGGCTGGGTCAATGATGTCAAAAACCAGTTGAAGCTTGACGATGTGCGGGTGCTGGACGCCGGTTATGGCGAACTGCCGGACCTTGGCGCTGTGGATTTTTCGCGCGATGTGGTGTTCACATGGAATGGCACCACTTCCGGCGTGCGGGTTCCCGATGGTGACTGGATCGCAGCGGATCGCGAAGGCCTGACCATATGCGACGCCACCTCTGCCGCCTTTGCGCAGGACCTGGCCTGGGACAAGCTCGACGTTACGACTTATTCCTGGCAAAAAGTGCTGGGCGGCGAAGCGGCACACGGCATGTTGATTTTAAGCCCGCGTGCCGTTGCCCGCCTTGAAAGCTACACGCCGCCCTGGCCGCTGCCGAAAATCTTTCGCCTCACGAACAAGGGCAAGCTCATCAAGGGGATTTTCGAGGGCGCGACCATCAACACCCCTTCCATGCTGGCCGTTGAAGACTATATCGCGGCGCTCGCATGGGCCAGGGAACAGGGCGGGCTGTCCGGCCTCATCAAGCGCGCCGATGACAATGCCGCCGCCATTGCTGACTGGGTGGCCAAAACCGGCTGGGTCGAATTTCTGTGTGCTGATAAAAGCATACGC
>JALXEI010000371.1 GCA_027069645.1 Hyphomicrobiales bacterium | reverse complement strand
CCTGCAACGCTGCCGGGGAAGAAAATATGCCCTGTCCGCAGGATGCCAAAAGCGCTGCAATTCGCGGCCAAAATGATCTTGCACGTACAAAAGTACGTGCGGCGATCATTTTAACCTCGTATTTTTGCGCTTTTGGCACCATTATCGACCCTGTTTATGAGCTTATGACCTAAGGCGCTTTGGGCCTGCTGTTAGTCTATTGGAGTAGTATAATGGCCAAACGCAGCAAGGGTGGAAAGAATCGCGGCAGTGCGTCCGGTGAGATGCCCCCCTTGCCGGAAAAGTCCGAAATTCTCGATTTTATCCGGTCCGCCCCTCAAAAAACCGGCAAGCGGGAACTTGCTCGCGCCTTTGGCATACGCGGGGCGCAACGGGTCCCCTTCAAGCAACTCTTGCGCGAAATGGCCGATGAGGGGCTGATCAGCGGGCGGCGCAAGAAGATCACTCGCCCCGGCGAACTGCCCCCTGTTGCTGTGCTTCACATCACCCGTCTTGACGAAGAGGGTGACCTCATCGCCCACCCGGAAAAATGGGAGAAAGAAAGTGAAGCGCCGCTGATCCTTATCTCCTCGAAGGCCGAACGCCGCTCGCGCGAAAGCTTTGGCGTCGGTGATCGCGTACTGGCCCGCATTGACCGACTTGAAAACCCCGAAGACGACCTGCCCCCCTATCGCGGCCGGGTGATCAAAAAACTGCCAAAAGAACATCGCGAATTACTGGGTATTTTTCGCCGCCTTGAAGATGGCAGCGGCCTGATTGATCCAATCGATCGCAAGATATTGCGCGAATGGCAGGTTCTGGCCAAAAACTGCACCGACATCAGGGATGGCGAACTCGTTCGCTTTGTTCCTGCATCTCCCCGCCGCCACGGCCCGTCTCTTGCCAACATTGTAGCGCGGCTTGGCAATCCCGACAGGCAAAATACCGTGAGCCTGATCGCCATTCATCGCCATGCCATCCCTGACCGGTTCCCGCCCGAAGTGCTGGACGAACTTGAGAACTTGCCATCCCCTAACATGGACGGGCGCGAGGATTTGCGCGAACTGCCCCTCATCACCATTGATCCGTCTGATGCCCGCGACCATGATGACGCCGTTCATGCCTGTGCCGACCCTGACGAAAACAATCCCGGCGGCTATGTGGTCACGGTCGCCATTGCTGACGTATCCTTTTACGTGGCCAGCGGTTCGGAACTTGACCGCGAGGCGCTGAAGCGGGGCAATTCGGTCTATTTCCCCGACCAGGTCGTGCCCATGCTGCCGGAAAAAATATCCAACGATCTGTGTTCCCTGCGCGAAGGCGAGGATCGCCCCTGCCTTGCCGTCACCATGCGTTTTGACGAGGGGGGCAACAGGCTTGATCACAAATTCTCGCGGGCGATGATGCGCTCTCACGCCAAACTCTCCTACCAGCAGGCGCAAATGGCCATTGACGGCCAACCCGACGAGACAACGAAACCTTTGCTTGATGTGGTGCTGGCCCCCCTGTGGGCCGCCTGGCGCAATCTTTTGAAAGCCAGAGCCAGGCGTCATCCCCTTGATCTTGATTTGCCGGAACGCAAAATCATCATGGATGACCAGAGGCACATAAAGGATATTCTCATCCCGGAGCGGCTTGAAGCCCACAAAGTCATTGAAGAGTTCATGATTGCCGCCAATGTTTGCGCCGCCCAAACCCTTGATGCCCGCAAGGCCCCCGTCATCTACCGCATTCATCCCGCCCCGTCGCCGGAAAAAATCAGCGCCCTTGCCGACTTTTTGCAGACTCTGAAAATCAAACTGCCACGCAGTGCCCGAATCACGGGACAACAGCTCAACAATATTCTGACCAAAGTCAAAAACAGCGAATATACCGACCTCGTGAACGAAACAATCCTGCGTTCGCAATCACAAGCCGAATATAGTGTCAAAAATGAAGGCCATTTTGGTCTCAATCTGCGTCAGTACGCCCACTTTACCTCCCCTATCCGGCGCTATGCCGACCTGATCATTCATCGCAGCCTCATCAAAACGCTGAAATTTGGCACTGACGGTCTCACCGACCGGCAGGAAATAAAACTGGACCGGATTGCTTCTGACATCTCTGATCTGGAACGCCGCGCCATGACCGCCGAGCGCGAGACCACCGACCGTCTTATTGCCTGGCATCTGGCCGACAGGATTGGCGTAACCTTTCATGGCCGTATTTCCGGGGTGACGCGCTCCGGACTGTTTGTGCGTCTCACCGATACCGGTGCCGACGGATTTATCCCGGCCTCGACGATCGGGCGCGAATATTTTTATTACGATGATAAACATCAGGCCCTGGTTGGCGAATATAGCGGCCGGACATACAGGTTGGGGGCCCCGGTCACTGTTCGTCTTGTCGAGGCCATCCCAACCGCCGGCGCCCTTCGTTTCGAGTTAATCACAAAAGAGCAAAACACCGGCACAACAACCACGAAAAGACCAAAACCACGGCCACACCGGCGCAAAAAAAAGCGATCTGCGAAGCCTGTATCGAAAAGAAAAACGGCCAGACAGCGAAAATGACAGACAGAAATCGGATCGGTCCCTCCCTGTCAGAACGGATCGTCTGAATTTATCAATCATGTCACAGTCATTCAGGCAAGACTGTGCTTGACATCCGCGCTTGAATGAATAAATTCTGGTGCTTGATTTCGAGCCCGAGAGTCCGCATCACGACTCGCTCAGCCCTACGCAAGGAAGTATAATGGCAAAATCAGTTGTTCAGAAAATCCGTCTCGTCAGCACGGAAGGCACCGGATATTTTTACGTTACCAAAAAGAATCCGCGTAACATCACCGAGAAACTGGTCCTGAAAAAATATGACCCCGTCATTCGCAAGCATGTGGATTTCAAGGAAGCCAAAAT
>JALXEI010000370.1 GCA_027069645.1 Hyphomicrobiales bacterium | reverse complement strand
GTCAAACCCTTGTAAACTCCGGGATTCCGGTCAGCTAACATTGCGCAGAATAGTGCTCGGACTGGCATTTTCGGAGAGAATTTCCTGTTGTCGCGACGGAGGACTTCGAACTCCGCAACTATCTGTTCCATTCAGGTTTTTGGGGAATATCACCCCAAATTGTGAAATGGCGCGCCGGGGAGGATTCGAACCCCCGACCCCCAGATTCGTAGTCTGGTGCTCTATCCAGCTGAGCTACCGGCGCCTGATGTGATTTTTCGTACAGGAAAGTACTTCAAACACGATAATCCGAAAAACAACGCCGTCTTGCGAGAAAAGCAAGGGCGGCTGTCCGTATCCGCAATCCTATACCCCCTCTCCTCGCGAAAGGCAAGCAATCAATTGCTGTTGAAAACAGAAACGACCGGCCAATGGCTATGACCGGTCACAACGTTGATTTGCCCGTGGTTCTGCGATAACCGCGAGCGAGATGTCAGAAAATACAAGCTATATTTTTTTACGCGTCAGAACGACAACGGGTGTACCGACCCTGACCCTGCGCCACAGACGGGCAATATCAGCATTGCGCATGCGATAACAGCCGCCCGAGGCGGATTTGCCAATTGAACCGGGGCGATTGGTGCCGTGGATCCGATAGAGCGATTTGCCCAGATACAAAGCCCTCTTGCCGAACGGATTGGCCCTGGAGCCCCCTGGCACCTTTTCCGGCAGATTGGGGTTTTTCTCGCGCATGGCCGGTGTGGGGTACCAGTCGGGATTGAGCTTTTTCTTGCTGATGACGGTACTGCCGGACCAGACTTCATCGGGACGCGGTGTGGCGATGGGATAGCTGATCACCTTGCCGGGACGCACAACATAGTACAGCCGGCGGGTATAGTTGGACAAAACCACCGTACCGGGGCGATATTTGTAACTGACACGGCGACCGAATTTGCGGATGGTCGATTTGCGTGTATCCTTGGCGACACTCATCCGTCCCCTCGCCGTCAGACGGGCATGACGGGCATTTTTGATGCTTGACAGACCAAGCGAGGCTTTTGTCACTTTCCTGCGTTTGCTACGATAGCCGACATTGCGCTTTTTCGCGTTCTTTTTCCGACGCTTGTAAAGCCGTTTTCTGTCGCTTTTTTTCAGGTATTTTTTCTTGTGCTTCGAGACATAATAGTCCTGTGATGTCCTCGCCGATACAGTGCCGGGCAATGCGAAACTGGCAAACAGCCCAACGACAAGGGCCGACAGAAAGAAACGTGCAAACATTCAGATGATCTCCATAGTGCAATACTCATTCAAAGCTTGCATTTTCAAGCTTTCCGGTTGTATTTCCATTATCGCCATCAAACACTGAAATCAACCGTTTTCTGGTCGCATACAGGGGCATTTCACACAAGTGTGAACCCGTTTGCCCCCGCGCGGATCAGGGCACAAACAGTCAGCCGGAAGAACGGCACAGATCCGTGCCGCGCACACCGCCCGAAGCCTGCCCCCGGGGCACCGCGACATAAATTCTGGGCCCCTGGAAAGAGCAACCGCCGGAACTGCTGCAACTGCCGCAACCGGCTTCAGTCACCAGCCCGCGGGCTTTCAGGGTCTCCATCATGCCCTCGATGGCGGATTTGTCCATATCAAATCTCGCCACCAGTTCATCCAGTGAAGCCCGCCCTCTGGCCCGTATATATCTTCGGATATCGGAAAGGATCACAGGAATTCTCCTGGCAATGCCGTGGAAGGCCGCGCCCCCTGGCGAATACGCCTTGCGCCAAAATGGCGCATGGCCGCCAAGATTGACAGAAACATCACCAGCAGCATACCGATCCAGATCAGGGTCTGACGCGGATGGGCCGAAAAGGTGCCGATCTGATAAACCGCAACCGAAGTACCATAGGCGAGAAATGTCGTCCAGCCAATGGCAAACAGCGCCCATTTGCGCCCGACTTCGCGGAAAATGGCTGACATGGCCGCCACACAGGGCATATAGAGCAGGATCGCCATGAGATAGGCAAAAGCACCCAGCTTGCCATCAAAATGCGCCACCATTGCGCGAAAGGTTCCGGCATTGACATCCTGTTCCCTGGCTGCGGCTTCCGGATCGGCCGTATTGCCGATGCCCATCCCCAGCGGATCAAGCAGTGAGCCTGCCAGATCGCGCAGATTGTCAGGCACAGACTGCACCGCCTCGCCAATGCCACCCCAAAAATCAAAGGCGGCGGCTTTTGGCGCACTGGCGGCGGCCATATTGCCATAAATGGCATTGAGCGTACCGACCACCGCTTCCTTGGCGAATATGCCGGTAAACAGACCAACTGTTGCGGGCCAGTTCTCGTCGCTGATGCCCATAGGCCGCACGATCGGGGTCAGGGTCTTGCTGATGGTGGCGAGCAGAGAGCGCTCCGTGTTTTCATTGCCCAGCGACCCGTCTGTGCCCAGCGTGTTCATCATCGACAAAAGCGCAACAATGATGACAATGATCTGTCCGGCCTCGAACAAAAAGCGCCGCAAACGGTCCCAGCTTCGCAACAACAGCGCTTTGGCGGTTGGCAGATGATAGGCAGGCAGTTCCATGATGAAAGGCGCGCTCTCACCGCGCAACAGGGTGCGCTTCAAAGCAAGTGCGGTCAGAACGGCAAAGCTGATGCCGATGAGATAGAGCAGGAACACCAGATTTTGCCCGCCCACCGGAAAAAAGGCCGCCGCAAACAGGGCATAGACCGGCAGTCGCGCCCCGCAGGACATGAAGGGGGCCATCATCACGGTGAGGGTACGATCATCCTCGCGCTCCAGCGTGCGCGTCGCCATGACGGCTGGTACCGTGCAGCCAAAACCCAGAATCATCGGCACAAAGCTCTTGCCCGGCAAGCCAATGAGGCGCATAAAGCGGTCCATAACAAAGGCAGCGCGGGCCATATAGCCGCTGTCTTCCAGAAAGGTCAGGAACAGGAACAAAAAGCCGATAATCGGGATAAAGGTCGAAACGGTTTCGATCCCCGCGCCAATCCCCTTTGGCCCGATGGCAATCAGCCATTGCGGCGCACCCATCCCCTCCATCACATGGGCCAGACCGTCCACCAGCACTGTTCTGGTCAGAATATCGAAAAAATCAACAAAGACAGTAGCAAAATTGATGGCGAACATGAACATCAGATACATGATGCCCAGAAAGATCGGTATGCCCAGAAAACGATGCAGGACAAAATCGTCAATGCGATCCGTAAGGCTCTTCGAGGCGCGTCTTGTATGATGCACCACCTTGCGGGCCAGCGCATGGGCAAAACCGTAGCGCCCGTCGAGAATCAGCATTTCAGCCTCTTCATCGGCCCGTTCCTCGATTTCCATGCGCTTTTTGATGACCTGGTTTTTAAGTTTCACATCAACCAGAAGCAGGGCTTTTTCATCATTTTCAATGAGCCGCAGCGCCAGCCAGCGAGGGTCAGCCCCGTGCTGTTCGGCCGTTACCTGCAAGGCCGGGACAAGATCGGAAACAGCCTCTTCAAGCACCGAATGATAGCTCAGACCGACCTTTGGAACACACGGATTTGCCGCCGCATCCAGCACGGCGTTTTTCAGCGCCTCAATCCCCTGCCCACGCCGTGCCACCACCGGCACAACCGGACAGCCAATCGCCCTGGACAGGCCTTCGATATCGATTTCAAGGCCGCGCTCGCGCACCACATCCATCATGTTGAGCACGAGGATCATCGGCACCTGCATTTCAATAAGCTGCGCGGTCAGGTAAAGATTGCGCTCCAGATTGGAGGCATCAAGAATATTGATGATCAGGTCGGCATCTCCGGACAGGATATAGTCCCGTGCCACCACCTCGTCGAGAGAGGCTGACTGCGGCGTCCCCAGGGAATAAATCCCCGGCAAATCGATAATCGAGACCTGCCGTCCCTGATGCTCGAAAAAACCTTCCTTGCGGTCCACCGTTACCCCGGCCCAGTTGCCCGTGGTCTGGCGGGCACCGGTCAGGGCATTGAACAGGCTGGTCTTGCCGCAATTGGGATTGCCAACCGTCGCTATTCGCAATTGCCTGTCATTCTCAACTGAAGAGATGTCTTCCGATTTTCGCGTATTGCAGCAGCCCATCTAGTTGCCCCCGTTCAAAGAGGAATGATCGTCCGAAGCCGGGATAACCTCGATTTTTTCTGCCACGCTGCGACCGAGACCAAGACGCGTTTCGCCAACGCTGATCAGAACAGGCCCGCGACCACCTCCGCGCATCACCCTGACCTGTAACCCGGGACGCAAGCCAAGATCCATGAGCTGGCGCCGGTAATGACGTCCGCCATGCATGGAGGTAATCAGCAACTGATCATTGTCTCTGGCAAGGGACAAGGGATAGCCGGACATATCGGCCTGCCAGCCGGTGCCTTGCGCATCGTGATCAGGGGAACGGTCATTTCCGCCATGCCCTGCCCCGGTTCCTTTCAACATGCCAGCCTGATCATCAAACATTACGCATTATTCCCTTTTGCCAACACTTAGTTGCGAATGGTTCTCAATTTCACTTAGGGACAATTTTACCTTCATGTCAATGCCATATTTTGATAAACACCACTGTAATGGCAGAAAAACCGGCAAACGCGACAATTTGACAGAGGTCTTTCCGACCTCCGGGATCACTTTTTTTAGACAACAGGGCGGTTGTTATCAGGCTTTGTATCGCGAAAAAAATGGCGGATCAAAAGGCTGCATCACCGGCTCGGCAACGGTATCTGGCACGACCTGCCCCAGGACGGGGTTGCCTATAAAGACCGGATTTCCTGGTTCTGGAACGGTTTGCGAGCCGAGCTTGTCAGCAAGTGAACAATGTCAATCACTGACCCGCCAGACAATCAACCCGCGGCATTTTCCTGGTTCCGCGGCGGGAAACGGATTTCGACCCGCGTCCCCTCGCCCGGGGCGCTGTCAATATCAAATTCGGCCTGATGAGCCATCGCCAGCGCCCTTGTCAAAGGCAGTCCAAGGCCTGTCCCTTCATCCACAGCAGGCAGTTTGTCATTTTTGCCGCCAGTCGCTCTTTCGAGTTGCGAGAACGGTTCAAGCGCCGTACCGATCTGCCCGCGATGCATACCAATACCATCGTCGCTGACGGAAAGAACAATCCCCCCGCGTTCATCAAGGCGTGTGGAGACCTCGACCGTGCCACCAGGCGGTGTAAACTTGATCGCATTTGACAAAAGGTTCAACAGAATCTGCCTGATGCTGCGCCGGTCCGCAAAAAGGCGCGGCAGATCATCGACTAGGGAAGCTCTCAGATTGATCCGCCCCTGTCGGGCCTGTATCCTCATACTGCCCAGAGCATCACGAATTACAGAGGACAAATCCATATCCTCCGGATCCAGTTCGGGCTTTCCCGCCATGATTTTGGTGATATCAAGCAAATCATTGATCAGACTGAGAGCGTGTCGGGCACTGGCATGAATATCTTTTGCATATCCGCGAAATTTATCCGGTTCAACCGCGCCGAAACGCTCGTCTTTCATCAGTTCCGAAAAGCCGATAATGGAGTTGAGAGGTGTGCGCACCTCGTGACTGACACTGGCGAGGAATTCTATGCTGTCGCGTCCGGCCTGCTCCGACGACTTCCGGAGCGGGTCTGCAAGACCATTTGGTCGCCGGTCATCAGGCGCCTGCCCTTGCGAACCATCGAGACCCGGGAAATCCTCATGCAGAACGAGAATCTGAACGGGGTCCCGTCCCGTGGATACATTGCGAAAAGCCACGCCGACCTGGCGCTGACGCCCCGAACTGGTCACCCCGATCGTGGTCAGCCGGGCCGAACGGACGATCGCCGGGCGCCGGGCGGATGCCAGCGCCGAAGACGGATCAGGCTCCAGCACGCCCCCCCTGCTTTGCGGAAACAGCGCCGCCAGCCCCCCGGCCTTGCGCAACTCGCTTTCGGACCCGTAGCCAAATGCATATAAAAAAGCTTCATTGGCGCGCATCAACCGCCCGCCCATTGCAATCGCCAGTGCCACAGGAAGGCTTTCCAGAAAATAGTTGCGTGTCCCTGCTTTTCCCGGCCGATTTGTGACCGGCGTAGTTTGTTCAGCCTTGTCTGTCCGTTCGCGTTCAACAGACCTGCCGTTTTTTGAAAGAGGGGCACTTTCAGCCTTCTTCACAGCAGCCTTGCCGGCACCTTGCGAGGATTTTACCTTGCCATCGCCTGCCTTCCCGGGCGCGGCAGACCTGTTTTCGAGCTGCCGTCTTGCCACCAGCGGACGCTGGTCTTGCGTCTCGTTATTGCGACCGGACACCCCGGTCGCAGCCGCTCCCGATGGCCCGTTGATCATCCGGGCGATTTCCTGCAGGATCAGCAGATCGTCCTCGTCAACATCTTCAGGTTCATATACAAAGCCGTTCTGTTGCTCAATTTCCGGTTCGGCCGGTTCTTTATCATCAATCTCGCCGACAATAACCGATCCGCTTTCCGGCAGTGTGTTCGGCTCTCTCGCCTGTCTTTCCTGTGTGCTGTCGGACTTTTGTGCTGCGCCGTTGACGGACGCCCTGTCGTAGCCGTTTGCCCCTGTTTTCTCCGCCACCGACGGGACCAGGCCACGATCAGCGACAAGCTCGACAAGGATACCGTCACGCCCTGACCCGATCTCCCGGGGCCGACACAGACATTCCAGAACAAAATCACCATCGGAAGCTGGAAAGCGCAACAACTCCCGCACGGCTTTTTGACTGTTTCTGTCAAGGGAGAGCGCGGCAAGCTGATGCACAAACACCGCATCCGGGCTGAACTTCAGACGCACAAGGTCATCAAGACAGCTTGCCTTGCTGAATTCAAGACAGGCCTGATTGGCCCAGACAATGCGCAGATGTGCCGGGTCCCACAACCACAGGGGACGGGCCTCGCTCCACAACGCGCTGCGACGCAAACTCTCTATGTACGGGGTACGCGATATCATGATCGGGAAGGAGCGTCCTGTAACGGCTGCCGGGAGTTGCGAATACTACGCCAGTTCACTCCTGTGCCGGACGGGATGGTGTATAAACACTCCGACCAAACCTCCTTGATTAAACCTGTATTCATGTTAAAATAACGCGATCGGGATGGCCTCGTCCACAGCGGTGTTTATCCGCACCCGATTATGTCCTGTTATCAGAACTTTACACACTTTGCCAGCCTGGCGAATCATTTACATGATCAGCCCGGCCTGTCCGGGGTTCCTGGCGTTTAACGCTTGTATTGCAAAATGGTTCGGGTTAAACAGGCAAAACATTCTCCCGCCGGGGATAAGATGTGCCGCTGTAGCTCAGTTGGTTAGAGCGCTTGATTGTGGATCAAGAGGTCCCCTGTTCAATTCAGGGCAGCGGTACCAAAACCCCGTCACCATCCCCTCCCGACACACCTTCATCCGGGACCTTCGCTCTCTCGCAAGCCCGCAAGGCGCCTCGTGATGATGAACAAATCATTTGACAGAGATGATTGCAGCAGTCCGGTCGGGCAAACCGGAAAGACGTCAGCGCGAGGTCAGACGACCTTGAATATATATTTCCCTCATGAGCTTCTGAATGTGCAAACCGAAAGAGGGAAATTTACCATGTCACACGAGAATGAAAGAGATGACGACCACTTCGAGGATGACCTTGATGGCAATGGTGTTTGGCGGTGACAGCAATTACATCGAGGATATCCTGCTGGCCGGTGATGACACAATCGTCGCAACTGCCGACAATATTATTGATCTCGACGGCCGGGGGGGGGATGATTCCATTGCTGTGGATGCCCTCGCCACAGACAGAACAGTCGCCTATGACCTGTCGCCCTCGGGTGTAACCGTTGATCTTGCGAGCGGAACCGTAAGCGGCGGCGCCGGAGGAGACAGCCTGACCGGCGTTGCCGATGTTCGTGGTTCTACCTTTGCCGATACCATTGCCGGCGACAACAACAACAACTTCATCGAAGGACGCGAGGGAAACGACGTCCTGTCCGGAAATGGCGGCAATGACAATTTGAATGGCGGTGCAGGAACAGATACGCTTGACGGTGGCGACGGCGATGACAACCTTGTCGGCCTTGAAGGGAATGATGTACTCACCGGCGGAGACGGTAACGACACCCTTGTCGGCGGAGATGGCGATGATTCCTTTGTCTATCACCGGGGCGGCGGCATGGACAATATCAATGATTTCGCCGCGGCCTACTTTCAGGGACAGGCCTCGCAGGGATTCGATACTTTTCTGGACGCAACGCTGCTGCTCAACAGTACGGGAGATCGTCTGTCGATCAATATCAATATCCGGGGGCTGGACCTTGACGGCAATCAGACGCTCGACCCTGACGATGATGTCACCGGCCTGCAAATCATCGAAACAGCAACCGGCAACACCCTGTTTGGACTGATCAACCCCAACAGTGACACCAATGGCGACTATCGCCTTGAACTCTCACCATTTTCAGCCGGCGGCTCTGTATTCAGCGCCTGGGACAACAGTGAAGGTCTTGACAACTATGTTGACTTGCTCGGTACCGCCGGCGCACTGACCGTTGCCCTGCAAACCACCGGTGCACCGGGAGGAGCCCTGTCTGCCCCCATATCGGCGCTCGGGGGCGGCAGTGCTGACAGGATCGATGTAAGAGATCTCAATGTCAGCACCCTGGCCGACTTGCAAAACATCATGACCGATGGTGGCGGCTTCACAGATATTACCAGCACCTATAACGGTGTCACAACGACCATGCGTATCCACGGCTTCAATATTGCCGACTTCGTTGCCAGCGACTTCATATTCGCCGGTGCAGGCGCGGATAATATCACCGGCACCAGTCTTGACGACGACCTGTTTGGAGGTGATGCCAATGACATCCTTGATGGGGGAGATGGCAATGACCGGTTGTTCGGCGGTGCCGGAACAGATACTGTTTCCTATCAGAACGCGTCCGGCAACATAACCGCAGACCTCGCCATCGCCGCCCAGCAGGACACAGGAGCGGCCGGTCTCGATACATTCAATTCCATCGAGAACCTCACTGGCGGTGCACACAATGACACATTGTCCGGTAACGGAGAACTCAATGTCCTGAGCGGTGACATCGGTAATGACACGCTGGATGGCCGGGGCGGTAACGACAGCCTGTTTGGACAGGAAGGCAACGACACCCTCATCGGTGGTGCCGGAGCCGATTTCCTCGATGGCGGAACCGAAATCGACGAGGCCGACTATTCGGCTTCTGCTGTCGGTGTCATTGTCAACCTGGGTTCCGGCACAGGTGGCGGTGTCGGCTCCGACGCCGAGGGTGACACCCTTACAGGAATCGAAAATCTTACCGGATCGGCTTTTAACGATCGCCTGACAGGGGACGATGCGACAGGTAATCTGCTGGCGGGCCTTGGCGGCAATGATACCTTCCAGAGCTCTGCCGGAAACAACACCTATCAGGGTGGCTCCGGGCAGGACAATGTTGACTATCGCACTGCCGGCGCAGCCGTGACATTCAACCTCGCCACCGGCGGCACCGGCGGTGAAGCCAGCGGCGACAGCTATTCCAGCGTTGAGGATGGCCGGGGCTCGGCCTTCAATGACGTCATTACCGGTACCACCGGTCGCAATGTCATTCATGGCGAGGGCGGCGACGATACCATCAATGGCGGTGATCACAATGACACCC
>JALXEI010000369.1 GCA_027069645.1 Hyphomicrobiales bacterium | reverse complement strand
TAATTAAATCTACCGGTGTGCCTTATCCCGTCCGGGCTGCCGGTTTTAGACCGTAAACTCGTAAACAGAGTCGAAATGGCAGGAGCAGATTTGTTTTCCCGCAAGGCGCAAGTTCGCAGGAAACCTTCCGGTTTTCAAGAGCTTGCAACACAGCGGGGGAGCAAATCTGCCCTGTCCGCAGGATGCCAAAAGCGCTGCAATCCGCGGCCAAAATGATCTTGCATGTACAAAAGTACGTGCGTCGATCATTTTAACCTCGTATTTTTGCGCTTTTGGCACCATTATCGATCCTGTTTACAAGTTTACGGCCTAATTTATTCCCAATGCCTCATGTGCCTGAACCTTACTGCATGAATTATGCCATGAATACAGGGGCATTGGGAAGAACCGAGACCGGTGTTAACGGCGAACCTTTTGAGACCGGGACTATGGAGCCACAGTTTCCGAAACGGTTTTCGGCTGTGTTTTGTGATCGTATTGCGGCTTGCGTGACAGGCACCAGCTTTTGCGTCGCCCGCGATGATAGGGGCGGGCGAGTCTGGCGGTGAGCAGCCTCGCCGAAACCGGGTTTCCGTTCCGATCCGAGACCTCGGCGATAACGCGACCGGCATATTTCCCCTGTCGAATATGGGAAAGGGTCACCCGGCGCTGGCCCACAAGCTGTTTGACAAGGCGACGCGCCGAGCGGGCAAGGCGATATTCCCGCGGGCAACGGCTGCGCATTTCAGGGGCATCAATCCCGTTGATTCGCACCTTGACCCGCAGTTCCTGCCCAAGCCAGATGCGGGCGCGGACAACCAGTGTATCGCCATCAATTACCCGCTCCACAAAGGCCGGTACCGGACCATCGAGAACTCTGGGGCGGGCATCGGCACCATTTGTAAGGCAAAGGAAAACCGGCAGGATGAGGTGCCAAATGGTTTCCGAACGAATGAATGCGGTCAATCTTTTCTCCCGTATATTGTTCAAACTGCGAATCAACGGAACAATTCATGAATATAGCAGCAAATATCGACAAAAACAGGACGAAAGTCAAAAAAACAGGAATATATTCCTTTGATCGGATTGCGCAGCTTCTTCAGGTGCTTTTCTTGAACTTGCCGTTGCGGGAGCCCATAATAGGAAAGGAACCGGTCAAACCTGCAATTTCCCGACCGGAAAATGAAAGAGAAGAGAACGCATGAACTATTTCAAGACGGCCATTTTGCTGGCTGCGATGACCGCACTGTTTTCCATTGTGGGACTGGCCATTGGCGGTCAGACCGGTATGCTGATTGCTTTTGTGATTGCCATCGGCATGAATTTTTTCAGCTACTGGAATGCTGACAAGATGGTTCTGAGAATGCATGGCGCCCGTCAGGTGGATGCGCGTTCGGCACCGGAATATTATGGCATCATCGAAGAACTGGCGTCCAATGCCGGCCTCCCCATGCCCAAAGTTTATATCATGGAGAATGACCAGCCCAATGCCTTTGCCACGGGCCGCAACCCCGAACATGCCGCGGTGGCGGCAACCACCGGCCTGCTCGGCATGCTGACCCGTGAAGAGATTGCCGGGGTGATGGCGCATGAACTGGGACATATTAAAAACCGCGATATACTTATCATGACCCTGACGGCAACACTGGCCGGGGCCATTGGTATGCTGGCGCAGTTTGGCATGTTTTTTGGCGGTCGCAGCAGCGATGGTGAACGGACCAACCCGATTGTTCTGATCGCCATGATGTTTCTTGCGCCAATGGCGGCCGGGCTCGTGCAAATGGCCATTTCACGTTCGCGGGAATATCAGGCCGACCGGCTGGGGGCGCAGATTTGCGGTCATCCCCTGTGGCTGGCCAATGCCCTGAAAAAGATTTCGGGCATGGCCGCCCATATCCCCAATGAGGCCGCAGAAGCCAATCCTGCCTCGGCCCATATGTTCATCATCAATCCGCTGAGCGGACAGAATATGGACAATCTGTTTTCCACTCATCCCGATACGCAAAATCGCATCAATGCGCTGGTGGCAATGGCCGATGAGATGGGCCTCGGGGTCGAGCGCAATATGGTGGAGACAAAAATCAGACTGCGCCCCTGGGATTCGGAAAAAGACGATCCGACGGTTATCCCGCCACGCAAACCCAAAGGCCCCTGGGGTTGAGGTGGAAAGAGAAACTACCAGCAGGCAACGGCTAGCGAGGTGCAGTTATATTCCTGGCCGAAAAACCACAAATGCTTCTTGCATTTTTTAAAGCGTCTCTGAATATGCAATGATTTCAGGCCCTTGCTTTTGCGCCAGCTTTCCAAATCGGCCGCCAGCAGGTCGTCGGCATATTTTTGTGCCACATCTTCACCGTGATCGACACCCGCTGTGGCGATGCGTACACAGTGCGATCCAAGCGGCGTTATCCGGGGCTTGCTGGCCGGAACAGCGTCAGCCATGCGGGTGAGGGGGGCAAGCAGAAGGCAGGCGCATATCAATATTGTGGTCAGTCTCGCTATACTCATTTGTGTATTTTCCTGTTTTTTGTTTTCACCCGCGCTGACGGAAATATAGCTTTTTTTGGCGCATTTGAGAACAAAAGACAGCAAGGGATAAAAAAAGGAGCAATGCCTGTTGCAGCACTGCCCCTTTTCGTTTTCAATTTTTCTGTACCGATTATCTGCCAGCCTTGCCAGCGACATTGATAAAGTTCAGCTTGTCTTCGAGATTTTTCTTCACCGCAGTCGAATAGGCGGGGTCGTCCCCGAAGGCGAGTGTGGTGTTGCAGATGGTGCCGCAATGGTAGGACCGGCGCGAATTTCCCATCTGAAGAACAACCATGCCGCTTTCATTGCTGGTGCTGACATGGACTTTCTCGTTGAAAATCTGGCGATTGTTTTCGTCGAGCAGGATCACATTGGTATGACCGGTGGATTTCCCGGTGAAT
>JALXEI010000368.1 GCA_027069645.1 Hyphomicrobiales bacterium | reverse complement strand
AAAACATTCTTTTTCTATCGCGGACGAATAACCGGAAACCCCGTGCCTGCCAGGCCAGCATGCCGCCTTGCAATTGTCGCACATCCTCATAACCGGCATTGCGCAACAGCCTGACAGCCGGTATGGAACGATGTGCCGACCGGCATATGGCTACAACGGGACGGGAGCGATCAAACGGCAATCTGTCAAGCTCCCTTGCAAGAGCACCAACCGGGATCAGAACGGCTCCCCTGATGGCCGCCTGTTGCCATTCGGGGCGGGTGCGGACATCGAGCAATTGCGGTCTGTTCCGGGTTCTGGCCAGTTCACGCTGAAGATCGACAGCACTGACTTCGGGCACCGACCCGAGAGGCAACCACCAGAAATATTTGTCAAGCAAGCGCCCCATGCTCTCTCCATCTCCCGTAAAAAAGGGTCAGCGTCCTACAATAATGCGCTGACGGTAATCATGAATGGTTTCGCCATCCGGAATGCGGATTTCCTCGGCCAGTTCGAAAAATTCATCAACCTTTTCGGGCTTCAGAAATGTCAACCCGGTGATGACCAGAAAGGACACGGGCACGCCGATGATCGCACTGGTCAGGCTTTCAACCCCCAGAAATGATGAGGAAATCCCGCTCCAGTGCATCAGAATAACAAGCATCGAGGTACCAAAACCGGCAACCATGCCCGCCCAGATGGCGAGGCGCGACACTGCCTTCCACCAGATCGCCATCACCAGAGGCGCAAAAAAACTGCTGGCAGAAATCGACAGGGCCCAAAGAGCGGTTTTCAGAACGTCGAACTCCCTGTTTATGGAAATCCAGGCGGCAATCATGGTCACAGCAATAATCGCCACTCGTGCTATCAACAACCTTTTGGCGCGTGATGCATTGCCCCATATCACACCGTGAACAATATCTTCACTGATCGAACTGCTCATGGCAATGACCTGGGCTCCGGCAGCGGAAAGTGCCGCAGCCATCCCCGCAGCGGCAAGGAAACCGACCAGCACAAAGGGCAATTCACCGGCAATCGGCAATACAAGCGGAACGGAATCGCGGGCGACGGCCAGTTCGCGCAGTCCCAGAATACCATCCCGGTTGATATCAAGAATATCGACCATTCCGGCTTCTTTCAGTTCGTTCAGCCAGTGCGGCAGGGCATTGAACGGCTGATTGACCGCGGCATCGTAAAGAATATATTTGGTGAATACCGCAACAGCCGGAACCGACATCATCAGCAGCGCCGCCAGGACCACGCCCCATGAAACCGAACGCCTTGCCGAGGTGACGCTGTCCGACGCCCCTATACGCATGATGGAGGCTGGCAGAATGGCGGCTCCAAGCATGACGCTGATCATCAGAAACAGGAAATCGTGCAGCTTTATGGCACCGAACGGCTGAGCGAGCGGCTTTCTGATCACCAGGGTATTTTCGCCCGGCAAGGCGGTTGCCAGTGAAGAGGGAACACCATCAACGATCCCGCCGGCGGCCTCCGTTTTGGCAATGTCGGCAAACAGACTGCCATAGGTAAGCTGTGGTATCGGCAATGTTGTATGGCTGACAGAGAGAATGACCAGAGGGGTCAAAAGACCCAGAAACAGCACCAGCAACTGTGCACCGGTCGTCCAGGTGAGTGAACGCATCCCCCCCAGAACATTGGACAGTATGACAATGGCCCCGCATGTGAATACCAGAAGCCCGAAGTCGGCAGAAGTGAACTGGCTTAACAGTTCGGCCGCAATCCCGAGTTCGGCCGAAAGCAGCATCATCGAGGGAACCAGCACCAGCAAACCGGCTGTCAGCCTGATCATCTTGCTGTCGAAACGGTCTCCCAGAAAGGAGGCCAGCGTATAGGCACCGTATTTTCGGATATAGGGCACAAACAAAACTGCCATCAGTACGAGGCCGGCAACCATTCCGGGACCAATAGCAAGTGCGTCATAACCAATCTGAAACACCGCCCCTGTCACGGCAAAAAAGCCAATCCCGCCAAAACCGGCTGCCGCAAAGGCGAGACCGTTATAAAAAGCAGGAACGCGGCGCCCCGATACATAAAATTCATCAACACGAATGGTCCGCATCAGAAAACCGATGGTCAGATAGGCGAAAACAGGTGCTGCCAGTATAACATGCCCCAGCCAGAGATTATTGATGCCCATTTGCTCAAAGATGACCAGAATGATCACCAGCCCGGCGATGATGCTCGCAAATGTTGCGAAACTGGTGCCGATATTCGGGTTCGGCGGACGGGAACCGGATTGAAATGCCATATTTTCCTACTCGCGATCTGATTGCTGCCAGTTTCTTCATGCTTCATGACCGGATGCCGGGGCCGTGGCGGAATCATTAAATGATATGATATGACATGGTTTGTCCCGGTCCCGGAGCAAAAAACACCTTCTCATCCCGGATTCTCATATTTCTTCGGAAGCACCGTGGCGATGATCGATTTTTTCCTGACGCCCCGTCGACCAGTAGACAAGTATAATCAGAGCCACAAACACGCCTTGCGCTGCCAGATAAAAAGACAGCGGAAATCCCAGAAAACGACCTCCACCGGTAATGCTTGCAAAAATGCTGACCAGCAGTAAAATGCCCGCCAGAGCAACAATCGCAATAGCTGCATTGGTTTTGGTGCTTTTCCAGTGTGCGCCGCGATGACTGGCATCCATCATGAGACAGTGCTCCTCTTGCAATTTTGAATCGTAAAGTCCCCGCTTTCAAATACACTGTTCCTAACGCAAAAATAAGGTCGGTATTTGACCGGAGTTTCCAACATTCACTTGACGGATACAAGGGCGGTAAAAACAGGGTACACGGTTTCTTATCCTCAACCTGTCAACAGCCCTGCAAATCAGCCTTCACCTGCCCGGCCCGTTCCTCTAGTATAGGGCCCTTCGTAGAATGCTGATGTTCTGAATATAATATAT
>JALXEI010000367.1 GCA_027069645.1 Hyphomicrobiales bacterium | reverse complement strand
ACCGGCAGTTTCGTGGTTATGGATCCCCGCCTGCGCGGGGATGACACTGAAATACAACGGAAAATCATTATTTGTTGACTGGCATTTCTGAAAATCTTTATCCATTATTCGGGTTATATTGTGATTTTGCGTCCTCCCTCCGCTCCCCGGCCTCCGAGCCGGGGCCCAGGACCACAGACCGTGCGCTGTCTGTCGGCCCGAATCTCTCCGCAATCCCCGTCGCGCCGCTCCGGACCCCGGCTCTGCGCTATCGCTTGTCCGGGGAGCGAAACGGCCAATGGATGAGAAATGCGACGGAAACGCTTTTTACGATCCGGCATGAGTCATCACTTACGCCGTTGCGTATTATTTTTTCAGATATCGGGCGGCCTGCACATCACCCATTTTCATCGCCACGCCATAGAGCCGTCTGGCGCGTGCGAGATCTCCGCCAGTGGCGGGATTGAAGCTGTTTTCGGTGAGGAACCGCGGATCATAGGTCCGGGCCAGGCGGGTCATGGCCTGTGCGCTGCCATGACGGGCGAGATAGACATAGACCATACGTGCCGCCGCGAGATCATGATCACGCAGCAAACCCTCGGCGCGCGCCATCATCGCCTTATGCGTTCCGGCATCGAGATCCCCCCGCGTCGAAGCCGCTTTCGCACCTGTTGTGGCGACCGGCGCGGCGTTTTTCGACGGGCTCGCGACATCAGCAGGTTTTGTCCGCGGTGTGACTCCGGAAGATTTCATTCCGGTTGACAGCTTTGTCATCCTCGTTATCTTGCTGCCGAGCGTTTTTTGTGCGGTGCGCCCTGATGAACCCGAGGGTGAATTGTTGCGCGCTGTGTGAACAATCGGCGCATCCCTTTTCATCATCTTTGGCAATTGCCCGGCTCCGTCCTGTACCCTTGCGAGATAATAACCTCCACCGGCGGCTCCGGCCACCAGCAGCAAACCGGCAAGACCTTTCATCAGAACCGGAACAAGGCGGTTGTCCTGATTTCGATAGGCTTCAAACTGGCTACCAGGATTTTCAAAACGGGCCCCATCACGGGCGACAAGATTTTCCAGTCGCAGCTCTTCATTGTCGTGTTTGAGAGCGTTTATATCATCCTTGAGCTCATGCAATATGGATGCAACTTCATCCTTGCCAGCACGGGCAGAGGCCTGCGTTCCCTTTGAAACCCCCTTGCGAAGCGCGTTGTTCTCGCTCCTGAGGGAAACAATATCGTCCCTGAGTTCACCGATGACCTGAGCCAGCTCCCCCTGTTCTTCTTCGTCCGGATCGGGCATTTCTGTGGATTGCGCGGAGACAGCCTGCGCGCGCAGCATTTCATTTTCCTCGCGCAGATGACCGATATCCGCCTTCAGAGCTTCCAGCAGCGCGCGCATATCCCCGTTGTCGCTCCTGTTCCCCTGCGGGGTATTCCCCCGGGCGAGAGGCGAGCGCATGAGCCGGGCCTTGAATTCCTCATTGTCCTTGCGCAGGCTGTCAATATCCACCCTGAGGGCACCGAGCAATTCAACCACGCCCTGTCTTTCGCCCTCCTGTTGCCCGGAAGTCTGCGATTTTTCTGCCCTGTCGCGGTTTCTGTCCTGATCGTTCCGCGCTTCGTTCTCCACTGATGATCTGTCCTTGCGCGCGGAAAAATCAACAATATCCCCGGGTATTCCCGAAGCATATATTTTGGGGTCTTCCTGGTCATCGACCTTCAACAGTCTTGCAGCCTGACGGTCGTCCTCATTGTCGGCTTCGGGTGCAAGCGCATCGAGAGAGGCAGTCAGGCGATTGACATCGGGGCCATTTTCCGCTTTCGTTGCAGTATCTTTTGTTTTGGATTTTCCGGTTTTTCCGGACTTTTTTTTCTCAACCATACGCGTTACTCCGACACAAATCCTGCACTTTCCCTGACAACCTGTGGCCTGCTCCCCTCAACCGGTCGCCACCAGATCCCGGTGAATTTCAAAGACCCGCGGCAACTGGTTCTGAACCGAAAACGGCTCAATACATTTGTGAACCTCGGCCGGATCAATACGGCCGCTTTTGATATCCTCCCAGAGCGCCACAAAGGCATCGGCCATCTGTTCGGCGTTATCTTCATCGCTCGGCGTCCGCTCGACAAAAAAACCGCTGGTCCCCGGTTTGACGATGAGATCATATTGCGGCAGGCGGATCGTTCCCATCGGTCGCCCGGATGACAGCACTTCCAGCATGAAACAGGGCATACCCTCGAAATGGGAAGTTATGATCCCGGCATGAACCTTCGAGAGGATCGCGGCAACACCGGCAGCATCCTGAAAGCCGTGCCGCACTGTGAGGTGTTCGATGTCTTTAAACTCTTCATAACGGTGCGGGTCGGTGGTGCCGACATAGTGAAATTCCACCTTGCCATCGAGTTTTTCCGCCAGCCTTTTAATGGTACGGAACATCAGCGGCGGATCTTTAAAGGTATCGAGACGACCGGTAAAAACCAGCTTCAGAATATCGTCTCCCAGCACAAATGGCGTTGGCGGAAAAACCTTTGTATCGACAGAAACGGTCATGACTTCCGACTTGTCTCCGTAGCGCGGAAATTTTTCCTCAATGCGTTTTTTGATATTGGGATTGACACACAGAATATGATTGGCCAGCTTCAGGGCAATTCTTTCGTTCGTCGCCTGGATATACCAGAACTTTTTGATCAGGCTGTCCATTTTCTGATCCTTGCGCCCCTCGCCATGCACGACCTGCACCACGGGAACACGCAGCGCGCGCGCAAATGGTGCAAACTCGAAACGCTGCAAATCGGCGCTGGAAGGCATGCGCCGCGCCAGCCTGTAAATCGTGCGAAAATATCTGCCCAGTGCGAGCACAAACCGGAAAGTCAGCGATTGCGTCAGCTTGCGGGCCGCATGTCGCGCCGTTTCATCATCAAAATGCATGACCGGCAGAAAT
>JALXEI010000366.1 GCA_027069645.1 Hyphomicrobiales bacterium | reverse complement strand
GGGCCAATCTCTTGCTGCTTGACGAACCGACCAATGATCTGGATGTGGAAACCCTGTCGGCGCTTGAAGCGGCACTGGAGGATTTTCCCGGCTGTGCTGTGATCATCTCTCATGACCGCTTTTTCCTCGACCGTATCGCCACCCATATTCTGGCCTTTGAAGGCGACAGCCATGTGGAATGGTTCGAGGGCAATTTTGCCGATTATGAAGAAGACAAGAAACGCCGTCTTGGTGACAGGGCTGTCGAGCCGCACCGCATAAAATTCAAGAAATTCGAGCGCTGAGTTTGATAGCCAGACGGCAATGTCTCGCATCCCGGTTCTTCACCCGGGATCCAGAGCGGACGAATACAGACATTGCGTCTTTTAATCTCGGGTCTCGGATAAAGAACTCGGGACGCTGGGTACATGCGTATCCATTCCATTTGTTAAAAAACAACTAACAATATCATGTAGCTGTTTTGTTGCGTCGATCCCTTTTTATTGATCGATGTTCAGTGATCCTTAACCCTTCCCATGCTCTAAAAAAAGGACGCGGGCGCATTATCGCGAAGGGATTCGCTCGTCCATCGTTAGCTGTTTTGTTGCTTCCAGTTGTTTGTTTTTCGCTTCGAGATAACAATGCTATGGGGAATGAAATGGCTTCGTTCAAGCGCCTGACCACGACAATATTTTCTGTTCTTGTCCTGACAATCATGTTTTTGTCTGTGTCTGAATCCAAAGTGTATGCGCAGGATGTGGATTTCCAGATTCAGGGGTTTGAAACCGCGCCCATCGAAGTTCCGGCAGGCAGTCAGTTCACGCTGAATACAGATTTGATCAATAATGGACCGGACACGGCCAACAATGCAACGCTGGACATCACGGTGCCGCAGGGCGTGTCCTTTGTGTCGGGGCCGGCCACCTGTCAGCATGACGGTCAACCGTCGACCGGTGTCAGCCATGTCAATTGCAGCTTTGGCAATCTGGCCAGTGGGGCAACGCTGGCGGTTCCCGTTGTTTTCAGGGCCGAGATTGCCGGGCGTGTGGTGCGCACCTTTTCGGGTGTCATCGCCAGCACCAGCAATGAAACCAATATCGCCAACAACAGCCAGAGCGTCAATCTGACCATTACCAATGGCGCCGATCTTCTGCTGACCATTGCGGGGGCACCCAATCCGGCGACAGCAGGGGGCAATGTGTCCTATACACTGACCGTGACCAATCAGGGGCTGAATATTGCCCAGGGCGAAAAGGTGATTTTCAACCTGCCGCCCGGCATTGATTTCGTTGCCAATGGCAGCGGTGGCAATGGCTGGAGCTGCAATGCTGCGGGTGCAGTTGTCACTTGTACGCGCAATGCCGATCTGGCAGCAGCAGGGGGTGTTGTCACCTTCACCATCAACGGTGTGATTACCGGCGGGTCGGGCAATGGCACCTATACGGCGTCGGGCAGTGTCGTCTCTTTGGTGACGCCCGACGTGGACGGCTCCAACGATGCGGCGACCTTTGATCTTCAGGTGCAGCCGGGGACCGATCTTTCCGTCGCCAAGGCGGTCAGCCAGAATCCCATGTATGGCGGTTCGCAGCCAAGTTTTACCATCACGGTCACCAATAATGGCCCGCTCACGGCGCAAAATCTGGTGCTGACCGATACGCTGCCGGCCAATTTTTCCTATGTCAGCGCACAGGGCACAGGCTGGACCTGTAACGCTGCGGGACAGGTGGTGACCTGTACGAAGCCGAGTCTGGCGGTCGGTTCTTCCGATGTGGTGATAGTCGTTGATGCGCCAGCCAATAACCTGATCGCCGAAGCGGGCCAGACGGTGATCAACTCGGCGCATGTTTCTTCCGATACAAATGATGCCGTGGCCGCCAATGATACGGGCTCTGTAAGCTTTTCCCTGCAACGTGACGGAGCCGATCTGGCAATCAGCTATTTCAATCGCTCGCCCAGCCCGGTCGCAACAGGCCAGAATCTGACAAGCGCGATCCGGGTCAAAAATAATGGACCACGTGTTGCCACAACAGCCAATGGGGCCAGTGGGCCGGTGCGCCTGCAATTGACTCTTGATGCCAATGAAACCTATCAGAGTTTTTCGGGCACAGGCTGGTCCTTGCTTTCGCAAAATGGTCAGGTGCTGACTTTCGAGTGGAATGGCAGCGCCACTCTGGCTGTCAATGCATTGACAGCCAATCTCTTTGTCGTCTCGCGCGCCGATGCCAATGCTATCCTGACAGCGCAGGCCTGCACCAGCGATGATGCCGGGCAGGGGCCACCGGAAATCGATCCGGTCGCGAGCAATAACTGTGCGTCAAAAGGGGCCTCGTCGACTTCGGCACATGCCGATCTGTCACTGACCAAAGGTGTGGCGCCCGCTGTGCTGGCCAATAATGCCAACAGCATCACCTATACAATGAACGTCACCAATAATGGGCCTGACACAGCCGGTTCGGTAAGGTTTACCGATACACTCAATGCCTGGGTTCCTGCGGTCACCTATAATGGCCAGACCCGTCCGGCGACCACAGTCACAGCAACTTTTGGGGCGGGCAATACGCCTTGTAATGTCGTCACAAGATATGTCACCTGCGATATGGGGGATATTGCCAACGGTGCGACAGTTCCCATTACCATTACGCTTGATCGACCTTTGAAACAGGGGGTGATTGCCAATACCGCATCGGCCTATTCACGGACCATTGGTGATCAGGATCGCAGCAACAACACGGCCAATGTTGATGTCACCATCGAAGCGCAGACCGATCTGCGTCTGCTCGGCGCCAGCTGGGCGCCCAATCCGGTCAAGGCCGGGGTTGAAGCGACCTATGTGCTGACCTTCCGCAATTACGGGCCTTCAACGGCGGATGCAGTGACCCTGCAAAGCGTGTTTGGCGGTAAGCCCTATACCTTTATTTCCGCAACACCCAGCAAGGGCAGTTGTCAACCATTCAACACGGGAACACAAACCCTCGAT
>JALXEI010000365.1 GCA_027069645.1 Hyphomicrobiales bacterium | reverse complement strand
AGGCGCAATATATTGATGCTGCCGGAAGGGCCGGTGAGGGTTTTGACCAGGGTTTCATCCCGGTCCTTTGCCACGCGGGATGGCGCCAGCACAACCTGCGGTATTTTGACCTTGCGCGCCATTTGAGAGAAGTCGGCACGGAAATAACCGATACTGATGGCGACCAGGCCAATCACGGTCACACCGGCAGCGAGCTTTCGGGATAAAAATCCTGGCCAGTGAATTTTCCCGATGGTCCCTCTGATGCGAACAGCGAGCGGGCGCAAACGCTCTCCGGCAGCCGTTTTTTTGGCACTGAGACCAACGGGGGTTTGCAGACCGGCTTCCGGTGAAGGGATTTTCCCGGCGGCACTTTCAATCGCCTTTTCATGGTCGGCACTGTCATAGCGCTGGTCGAGTTCACTTAAAAGAGAACGCAGGGAGCGGGGCGGTGGCAGGCTATCACCCTCCGTTCCTGTAACAGCAGGCGGGGGCGTTGCCGGTTTGCGAACGGTTTTGCTGCGGTCTTTTGTTTTGGGTACGAGCTTGCGAAGCGGGGCCTTTATTCCGGATGCCAGTCTGGCGGCGCGCGCGCTGATATCGACCGGCTTGAGCCCGGCTCTGGCAATCAGATCGGCGACCGGCGAAAGACCGTTTGTACCTGGTAAAAAAACGCTCGTGCGACCCCGGGGGCGGGGCATTGCCGTGCTGTTGTTTGCCAGCCCGCCCTGTTGCCGGTTTGCGGTGGCCTGCGGGGCTGTTTCTTCCTGTGTCTTTCCCGGGAACAACAGGGTCCGCCACTCTTCGATGGACTGCGGACGATCGGCAATCTGAACCGCAAGGGCACTGTCTATGGCCGCCAGAAAATCACGGCTGTAATATTTTTTTGCGCGTTTTCTGGCCGGGATGATTTCATCCTTTGCAAGGCGCGAGAGACTGTCCGGCGGCGCTTCGCCGGTCACCATTTCATACAGCGTGGCGCCGAATGAATAAATATCGGTCCACGGTCCCTGTTCCTTGCTGTTTTTGGCATATTGCTCAAATGGCGAATAGCCTGTCTTGACGAGGGCACTGACGGTTTTGGCGCTGAAAGTGAGTTCCGAGCGGGCCGAGCCGAAATCAATCAGGATCGGGGAGCCGTCCCTGCGAATGATGATATTGTCCGGGGCCACATCACGATGCAGAAAATCATTGTCATGGATCAGTTCAAGGGCATCAAGCAGCGGGGCGATAATCTTTTTGAGCTGTTGCTCGCCCGGTGCCTTCGCCATGTTCTCGCGCCAGACGCCCATATCAACACCTTCTTCATAGTGCAGAACCATGAAGGCGGTGTTATTGGTTTTGAAATAGCGCAACACCCTGACAATATTGGGATGGTTGAACTGTGTGATGGCCTTGGCTTCCTCGATAAAGCGGCGCAGGCCCCGCGCATATTTGAATTCGAGGGTTTTGGACCGGGCCCGGACAAGCGCCCAGCCTTCCCGCTCGACGATATCCGCAGGAAAATATTCCTTGATGGCCACTGTTCGATCAAGGGAGCGCTCACTGGCTTCATAGGTGATGCCAAAGCCACCGGCGCCGAGGACTTTTGTGATGACATAGTCACCGACAAGCTCGGTTCCGACCGGCAAGGCCAGAGGATGTTCGCTATTATCAGTCACGTTACCTCAACGACAAGCTTTTACTTTTCTTTATAACCTGGCATTATCGGAGAGCAAGAACGAAAACATCAATGGTAAAGGCCGGGTTTCATACCAACCGCCCTTGATCTTGACCCATTGCATGGGATCATAGCGGCCCATCTGGCTGGCATTTTGCGCTTGCAAGATACGAAGGTATCGAGCGGCGCACAATCTGCCAGCCATATGAGCCGCTATGATCCCATGCAATGGGTCAAGATCAAGGGCGGTTGGTATCACGCAAGAAAACGACTTGCATCGCTTGCTTTTTGGTGTTGTTCTGGCAAAACCGGTACAAAACAGAAGAGGTTGAATGCCATGACAGACAAAAACAGGAAGGGGCCGGGGGGAGAGAACAGCAGACCGGCAGCCCGGCCTCATGCCGCTCCGCAGACCCGCTCGCTGAGCCTCAAGGATGCCCTCGCGGCTCTGGGGGAAGAACGCTCCGGGGAAATCACCGAAAAGGAAGCAGCGTCGGGCGTTGAAAGTATTGTTGCCGGAGGGGAAACGGTGCCAACAACCGGTGCCGGGCAGACGCCGGAACCACAGATCAGCGTGTCGTCGGGCGCGGAAGAAGCGGGCGGGGCACCCAAAACAAAGGTGTTTGGCGGTAGTAACGAGGATCTTAAATATTACCAGGAACCGGTTGTCGGCTGGCTGGTGGTGGTTGGCGGACCGGGAATTGGGGCCTTCCGTCCCATTTTCATGGGGTCCAATACCCTTGGCTCCGATCCGGGGCAACGCATCCCCATTGATTTTGGCGATGAATTTATCTCTCGGGAAGAACAGGCCTATATTCGCTATGATCCCGATGATCGGCAATTTCTGTTCATCCCCAACCTGGCCAAGGCCAATGTGGTTTCGATCGACAATGTCAAACCTACATCGGCGGTCCGTCTGATGCCCTATGACATTATTTCGATGGGAAATACACAGCTTGTTTTCATACCGTTTTGCGGTGAGGAGTTTGACTGGACCGATCTTCCTGTTCAGCCGAAATAGCCGGCTTGAGCCTTTCTTGCCCCGTTCCTTCGAGATGCCAGATTTTATGTCATGACATTTGTCTCTTTCCAACATGCAGGCCGGTCTGACAGGGGTGCACGCGCGCGCCAGGAGGATAGCTACGGTATCAGAGTCTTCGAACACTCTCTTGCGGCGACAGATTCTGAAAAACCCTGTGCTGACAGCGACGGGCCGGAGCATCCGCGTTGCATGGAACTGATTGCTGTTCTGGCTGACGGAATGGGCGGGCATGTGGCCGGTGCCCGGGCCAGTAAACTGGCCTGTGACAATTTTCTGGCCAGCTATCCCGATATCAAGGGACCAAAGGACCGGCGGCTGCTTTTGAGTCTCGATCGCTGCAACAGGAAAATGGCCTCGGCAATCGAACAGGATCGGGATCTCGCCGGGATGGGCAGTACGCTGGTCGGCGTAAGTGTTGATCGCAGCGGTGTGCACTGGGTAAGTGTCGGCGACAGTCTGCTTTTTCTCTATCATAATAACAAACTCTCACGACTGAACGAGGATCATTCGCTGGCACCTGTGCTTGCCGACCTTGTCGAGCGCGGCGAAATGACCGCTCAGGAAGCCTCGCACCATCCAAGGCGCAATATGTTGCGTTCGGCGATTACCGGCGAAGAAATCAGACTGGTTGATCTCAATCGCGAGGCGGTACCTCTTGCAAGAGGGGACTGGCTGATCCTGGCCAGTGACGGTCTGACAACCCTTGCAGAGGACGAAATTGAGAAGCTCGTGGCGGACAATGCGCGCAAAAGTGCCGACCAGATGGCCCAGGCCCTTGTTGCAGAGGTCAAACGAAAGGCACGGGTCGGGCAGGACAATATTACTGTTGTGGCCATTGGTTTTGACAAGGCGAAGACGAGACAATGATCCCGATCACGGACAATCTGTCGATTGAGGAAGATGAAATCACTCTTTCCTTTATCCGCTCCGGTGGCCCGGGGGGGCAGAATGTCAACAAGGTTTCGACGGCGGCTCAACTTCGTTTCGATGTCAGAGCCTCGGCGAATCTGCCACAGGCGATAAAAGAACGGCTGGAAAAACTGGCCGGGAACCGATTGACAAGGGAGGGGGTGCTGGTCCTCACCGCCAGTTCTCACCGGACACAGGAAGCCAATCGCAAGGAGGTTGTGGCGCGCCTTGTCGATCTCATTAAAAAGGCGGCCGTTGAACCGAAAAAACGCATTGCCACCCGGCCCGGTCGGGCGCAGATACAGCGGCGTCTCGACAACAAGGCCCGGCGCGCCATTGTCAAAAAAAACCGCACGAAACCGGACCCGCGCGAGGAATGATACCGGTTGGTATCAGTTCAGGGGGGGGCTGGCCGGGAGTTCGAGAACGGCTTTCAATCCGCCTTCAGCAGAGCGCGACAGGTGCAAAGTGCCGTCATGGAGTTCGGCCATGTCGCGGACAATGTCGAGGCCAAGGCCACTGCCTGCAACCGTTTCATCAAGACGTTTGCCCCGTTCCATGATATCGCCGATATGTTTTTCCGCGATCCCGGGGCCGTCATCCTCGAAACAGATGGTCAGCCGCCCCCCCTCGTGCCGACCGCTGATTTTTACGCGGTGTCGGGCCCATTTGCAGGCATTGTCAAACAGATTGCCAAGCATTTCCTCGGCATCATGAACATCACCCCGAAAATACAGATCGGCGATGCCCCGTCGGGTGAATTGCAGTTTTTTGTCCTGATAGAGCAACTGCATGGAAAATTGCAGATCGTCGAGAATGCTGGCCAGTGGCGTTTTAAGATCACGGGAAGGGGAAGCACCGGCGGCCCGGGCACGCGACAGATGGCGTTCAATATGACGCCGGACAATATCTGTTTGATGTCGTAATATTTCGCCACGCTCCCCGGCAAGATTTCCGGCCTCCAGACTCATGACTGTCAGCGGATTTTTCAACGCGTGGGCAAGATTGGCAGCCTGGGACCGGGCTTTTTCAAGCATTCGGCTGTTCTGGTCAAGAAGCGCATTGAGTTCCGTGACGACCGGGGTGACCTCCGCGGGCACACGGGCCGGAAGACGTTGGAGGCGTCCGGAGCGGATATCGGCAATCCGGCGTTGCAAAAGGCGCAGGGGGTGAAGACCGTAGCGGACCTGGATGACAATGGCGGCCAGCAGGGCAAGGGCGAGGATTGCCAGAGTCAGGGCTATCTGGCGGGTAAACAGGCCGACATCCCGGTCGATGCTGGCGCGCGGTCCGGCAATAACAAATGTAAAGGGCTGGCGGGCATCGGGCAGGGTGATGATGCGTCGCAGCGCCCGCAGCTTTTTTTCATCGGGGCCGGTCAGGGGCACTATTTCCCGGTTGGCGGGACCGGTTCCGGTGGCCTCGGGGAGGCTGGCCTTCCAGAGTGATTTCGAACGGGCAATGATTTGTCCGGCCCGGGAAATCTGCCAGTACCAGCCGGAATAGGGGCGGTTGAAACGGGGGTCGGTGGGCGTCCAGACAAGGCGAAACCGTTTTGTGTCGGGACTGATTTCACTTGCCGCGACAAGTTCTTCCATATGATCCCCCAGACGGGAATCAAAACGTCGCTCGATATGAGCGCGAAACAGCCAGACCAGCAACAGGCCGACGGCAAGCAATGTTGCTGCGACCCACAGGGCGGATGTTGCCGCCAGTCGAAATGTCAGTGAATCAGCTTTCATCGTCGGGAACCGTCAACTGATAGCCGAGCCCGCGACGTGTTTTTATGATACGGGATGAAAATTTTTTGCGCAGGCGATTGATGAGCACTTCAATGACATTTGAATCCCGGTCGAAATCCTGTCCGTAAATATGCTCTGTCAACTCGGTTTTTGACACCACCTGTCCCTGGTGGTGCATGAGATAGGAGAGGGTGCGAAATTCAAGGGCTGTGAGTTCGACAGGAAGATTGTTATAGCTGGCGCGGCTGCTGCCAGTGTCCAGTTCGAGGGTGCCGCAGCTCAAAAGCGGGTTGGCGTGGCCGGACGAGCGGCGGATCAGGGCTTCGATGCGGGCCAGCAACTCTTCCAGTTCAAAGGGTTTTTTCAGATAGTCATCGGCTCCTTCGCGCAGCCCGGTGACCGTATCGCGCCAGGTTGTCCGGGCCGTCAGAATAAGGACCGGCATGACATGTCCCGCCTGTCGCCAGTTGCGCAATATGGTCAGGCCGTCGATCATCGGCAAGCCAAGATCAAGAATGACAGCATCATAGGGTTCTGTTTCCCCGAGAAACTGTCCTTCTTCACCATCACGGGCGATATCAACGATATAGCCGGATCGCCCCAGTGCCGTTTCGACCTGGCGGGCGATTTGATAATCATCTTCAACGAGCAGAATTCTCACCTGTGCTCCCGTTCGTCACTGTCATGTTCTTTATGATTGTGATCATCGTCATATCTGTATGAGCGTTTCCCGCGACGTTTCTTTTCCGGAACGCCACGCCAGCGTTTTTTCGGTTTTACATAGTGCCCTTTCAGCTTCAAAAGTTTACCGGTCCTCGCATTGAAATAGAGTTTGAGGACGTTACCACGGGGCATCAGGAGCTTGACTTCATAGACCCGTTGGCGTCTGCCGCCGATCAATTCGTTTTCGAGTTCCACTTCCAGCAGCTTGCCGCCAAAATCACGCCTGATGATTTTGACAATCTCGGACAGGTCAAGAGTCTGCTGATACCCGGAAGAAGTCGCCGGATGATGCTTCCTGTGGTCGGAATCAGCACGGCACGGGGGAGAACAGAACGCGGCCGCCAGAAATACCCCCCCCGAAATGAAGAGAGGAGCACAAAGTCGTATGTGCCTCCTGTTGGGGCTTTTGAAGAATGTAACCGGTTTAGACATTCGTACCATCGCTGAAAGCCGGGAGTCACGATCAAAACTCCATCCGCAACCATACACAACCGAACCTGAACGCAGGCTTAAATCCGTTTTCAGCCTGCCAAAATGTGGCCTGTGCGATGCTGGCAGGGTCAAACCGATATCTAACACGAACAAAAGGACCTGAACAATGGAGATAAAAACATTACTCGCCGGCTCTGCCGCTCTTTTGCTGGTCGCCGGTCTTTCCGCTCCGGTGCTTGCTGATGATGACCACCATGAGCGTGGTCATGGATATGAAAAGGGCGAACATCACGAGCGCAGCAAATATCGCAAATATCGCAAACATCGCGAACACCGGGAGCGCGGCGAGCGTGGCGAACGACATGAGTGGGGCAGTCGTTTCGAGAAATATGAAGCGGCTGGCAGACAGTATAACGACAGTCGTGATGAAAGGCGTGAGCGCCGCAGATGATTAGCGGAAGATGTTTTGAACAGAACCGTTATCAGGAGCAACTGAAGCGGTTCTGTTCGGAAATATCCACTTGCAAGCCACTCTTGAGAGAATAGCTGTCATGACACGTCAACTCGAACCGGATGATAAAATACGATCCGAACAACAAACCGGTATTCCGGTCTGGGATCTGTTTATCCGTTTTTTTCACTGGTCGCTTCTGGCGCTGGTGTGTCTTGCTGCCTTTACCGGCTTTCTGGGTGAGGAATGGTGGCTCAATTATCATATATGGGCGGGCTATGCCATTGGCCTTCTTGTTGTCATGCGCCTTGTCTGGGGATTTGTTGGCTCGCCCTTTGCCCGTTTTTCAAGCTTTGTGTTTTCAAAGCAGCAGACCCTTTCCTTTGTCAGACAATTGCTGAAGGGCAGGCCGCCGCGCCATACGGGCCACAATCCGGCCGGGGCGCTGATGGTGTTTGCACTTCTGCTGGTGTTGTCCGGTCTTGTTCTGTCCGGCCTCGTGCTGCTCGGCGGACAGGAGAATCAGGGCCCTCTCGCCGGACTTATACCCTATTTTATCGGTGCTGCTTTTGGTGAATTTCATGAATTTCTGGCTGCCCTTTTGCTCTTTATGATCGGGGCTCATATTGCCGGTGTGATCGTGGAAAGTCGTCTCGGGGGTGAAAATCTTGTACGGGCCATGCTGACCGGCAAAAAAAGGTTTTCTCTTCCGGGGCATGAAACCGCATATGCGAAACGAAAAGCGGCCCTTGTTGCCATTGCTATTTGCGGGACGATTGGTCTGGCCGGGGCCGGTGCCTGGCGCAGCCTTGCCACAATTCACCCGGGTGGCCTCCCGAAGATGCCGGAAAACGTCGCGTGGAAGAGTGAATGTGGCGACTGTCATTATGCCTATCATCCGTCCCTGCTGCCTGGAAAATCCTGGCAAATGCTGATGGCCGGTCTCGCAAGTCATTTTGGCGAGGATGCTTCCCTTGATGAAAAAACGAGACGCGAAATATCCTCCTGGCTGCAAAAACATGCGGCGGAGCACTGGGACACGGAAGCAGCCAACAATTTGCGCCATATATCAGCAGAACAGCCATTGAGGATCACTGCCAGTCCCTGGTGGAAAAGACGACATGCCGAAGTCGGCAAGGCTGTCTTTGCCCGCAAGTCCATCGGCTCCAGGGGCAATTGCATCGCCTGTCACAGGGATGCCGACAGCGGTCGTTTCGACGATCAGAAAATCAACATCCCCGAAAAATAAACCCGAAGGAGAAAAAAATGAGAAAATCACTTATACCCCTGGCGCTATCCGGTCTTGCCATGACCCTGACCCCGGCGCTGGCCGGTTCAGGTCGCACAGGTATTCTGGAGCAATTGCAGGCCGAGGCCGGACAGGCATTCTCGGCGGAGCGTGGCAAGGCGCTGTTTATGGCCCGTCACAAGGGCGGCAAGCCGAAAACCCCTTCGTGCACAACATGTCATTCAAAATCACCACTAAATGCCGGGCGTACACGGGCAGGCAAGAGAATCGCGCCAATGGCCGTATCGAAAACCTCCGACCGTTACAGCGACCCAAAAAAGGTTGCCAAATGGTTCCGACGCAACTGTCGTTCGGTGCTGGGACGTGAATGCACACCACTCGAAAAAGGTGACTTTATCACCTTTATGATGAGCCGCTAGTTCATCCGTTTTCAAACCATCTGATGTGAGGAAATAACATCATGAAAAAAGTAACAGTTTCCGTTTTGATGCTGGTGGCAACTGCAATGACGGCATCGGCCGACGGGAAAAGATATGGAACGATCAGAGACAAGGTTACAAGGGAGGAATGCGGAGCCTGTCATCTGGCTTATCCGGCCGGTTTTCTTCCGGCTGTTTCATGGAAGAAAATCATTGGCAATCTTCCCGACCATTTTGGCGATGATGCTTCTCTTGATGAGGAAACCACAAAGCATGTGCTGAATTATTATCTGAAGCATTCCCGGCATGGAAAATTCCGCAATCCGGCCATGCGCATTACCGAATTACGCTGGTTTGTGCGTGAACACCGTCACGAGGTCTCAAGACGCGCCAGAAAAAGGGCCGGGACCATGTCCAACTGTCAGGCCTGCCATCGCGGCGCCGCCAGAGGCTATTTCGACGACGACTGATTGACCCGCCGACAAAAAGTACCGGCTTTTCCCTGGAATCGGGGAGAAGTTGGTCAAACCACAGATTACTGGTGGAAAAAATGGTGCCGCTGGACAGAATTGAACTGTCGACCTCACCATTACCAATGGTGCGCTCTACCCCTGAGCTACAGCGGCGATATGGCCCCGGCGACTTGACCCCTTGTTGAAGCCGAAGCGGGTAACCGAAGCCCGTTGCAGGACGCGAAACTGCCATAGCCTGCGAAAAATCGCAAGCCCTCATGCCGGTTTTCTGTGATCTCTTCTTGTGCGTTTGGCAAACGGCCCTATGATGGGGCTTCAGCTATCACAATTGCAGGGGGATGAGGTGTCAAAAACAGATCGACAGGAGCGCCTTGCCGAACAGTTGCGGGCCAATCTCAAAAAACGCAGGCAGCAGGCCCGCGCACGTGCGCAACAGGCCGTTGACGAGGAGACGGACGTGAGAGAGGAGACAAAGCGCGGGTCGGAGTCGGCCACACCTGCCGAAAAACAGCAGCAGAGGGGCTGAAGTTCCATTACCCCGCGTCCTGGTCTGCATTTCTCACCATAACCCGTCCCGACTGTTTTCAACAGCCCTGCCACCTTGCCTCATCGATCCATGTTTTGGTAACCGTGAGCATGCCAGGCCGTAAACTCATAAACAGGGTCGAAATGGCAGGAGCAGATTTGTTTTCCCGCAAGGCGCAGGTTCGCAGGAAACCTTCTGGTTTTCAAGAACTTGCAACACCGCGGGGGAGCAAATATGCCCTGTCCGCAGGATGCCAAAAGCGCTGCAATCCGCGGCCAAAATGATCTTGCACGTACAAAAGTACGCGCGGCGATCATTTTAAC
>JALXEI010000364.1:2518-9941 GCA_027069645.1 Hyphomicrobiales bacterium | reverse complement strand
TCGGCTTTTGAACCGAAAAAGATATTTTGCGAAGGCTCAAGGCCAGGATGACGGTCAAGCGTACCGGCGGGGATGATGATCGCCTTGCCGCTTTTGGCAAGCCAGGGAAGCGAGGAGCCGCAATTTTTGCAAAAACCGGTGGCGAAGTGTGCGGCTTCAGGCACTTCGTAGCGGCCAACATGTTCTTGACCGGCGAGCCAGCGAAACGCATCGGGTGCGATGATGATATTGGCGGCATGGGCGCTGCCGCTCACCTTGCGGCATCTGGAGCAGTGGCAATATTGAAAGACCCCGGAATGGCCGGTGATTTCATAGCGCACCTTGCCGCAAAGACAGCTTCCCGTTGTTTTATTATGATCGGGCATGATCTTTCTGCCTTTCTCCGGCCAGTATAGCAGCGCAGGCAATATCCTCAACGCCTTTCATCCGTGATCCTGCGAGAAATACGGGGTCGCTCCCGGCTCCCCGGCCTTGAGCCGGGGCCCAGGGTCACAGAGCATGTGTTATCTTTTATCCTCGATCTTTCCGCAATATCCGTCGTGCCGCCCTGGGTCCCGGTTCTGCGCTATCGCTTGCCCGGGAAGCGTAACCGCCAACGGGTGTGAAAAACGGGTTAGTTTTCGCTGCGCCGTTTTAGGAAAAAATCTTTCAGCAGTGCGCCGGCGCGGATTTCCTCGATGCCGCCATAGACTTCAGGAGCATGATGGCAGGTAGAGCGGACAAAAAAGGCGGCACCCTGTTCGATACCGCCGCCTTTCGGATCATAGGCGGCAAAATACAGGCGGCGGATGCGCGCGAAGCTGATCAGACCGGCGCACATGGTGCAGGGCTCCAGCGTCACATAGAGATCGCAATCGGGCAGGCGTTCGCTGTCGCTCTTGTGGCAGGCCTTGCGAATGGCCAGCAATTCGGCATGGGCGGAAGGGTCCTTCAACTCCAGGATGCGATTGCCGTCTTGCGCCAGGACGTCTCCTTTTGCCGAAACGATCACAGCACCGACCGGCACCTCACCGCGTTGCCGGGCGGATTCCGCTTCTTCAAGCGCGATCTGCATAAAGCGGTTGCCTGTTGATGCCGGATTTGCCACTGTGTGTCTCGCTGCGGTTGTTGAGCGCCTTGCAGGCGCTTGTCCTCGCCGGACGGGCAGCTTGTTCAGCTGGAACCAAAGGCGAGCCTTTGGAAACCCTGTTGATCAAGGGGTTTGGGGACTGGTCCCCAACGCTATCTGCCCGGGCCTGTCCTCGGCATGATGGAGGAATGCCCGTCCGGCGAGGACAAGCCGCGTCAGCGGCTATTACGACTTTTCTTTCTAGCTACAGGCGGTTGTCTTGTCAAAATCATCTTCACCAGCTTCCGAAGCCAAGCGTATTGCCAAACGGATTGCCCGCGCCGGTGTCTGTTCGCGCCGGGATGCTGAACGTTTGATCGAGGCGGGAAAGGTTGTGGTCAATGGCAAGGTGCTGAAAAGCCCGGCACTCAATGTTGTGGACACGGACGAGATTATCGTAAAGGGAAAGCCGTTGCCAAAAGGCGAGCCTGTTCGGCTGTGGCGCTATCACAAGCCGCGCGGGCGCGTTACCAGCCACAGGGACCCTCAGGGACGCCCGACCGTATTCGAGGCTTTGCCGGATCATTTGCCGCGGGTCATATCGGTGGGGCGACTGGATTTCAATACCGAGGGCCTCATGCTGCTGACAACCGATGGCGACCTTGCGCGCCATCTGGAACTGCCCTCGACGGGCTGGCGGCGGCGCTACAGGGTGCGCGCCTTTGGAAAGGTAACGCAGGCCGAGCTTGACGGGCTTAAAAAAGGCCTCGTTATTGGCGGGGTCCGTTACGGGGCGATTGATGCGGTGCTGGCGCGCGAGGGAAACAATCCGTGGATCAATCTGGCTCTTTGTGAGGGTAAAAACCGCGAAGTGCGCCGGGTAATGGAACATCTGGGGCTGAAGGTCTCACGGCTCATCCGCGTGTCTTACGGGCCGTTTCAGCTCAATGATCTGGCGTCGGGTGCGGTAGAGGAAGTAAAGCGCCGGGTTCTGGCGGAGCAACTGGGGCAAAAACAGGCCCGCCGGTTTTCGCTCGGACCTCAATCACAACTGGCAAGGGCAACCGGAAGTGCCGGAGAGCGAGAAGTCACAAAGCAGAAGAAACCCGTAAGAACCAGGAACCGTTCTCGCAAGTCCTCATCCGGAAGGGCAGGAAGGCCCGGTCGTTGAAAGTAACAACAACGAAAGCGGCCTCGCAGGGAACTTCAAAACTGCGAGGCCGCCCCAGGGCGCCAATAAATTGTTTTTTTATATTCCGGTACCCTGTATTCCGTTATGACTTGCGGGCGAATTTGCCTGTTTGTGTTGACGGGAGATCAAGGCTGTCAATTTGCCCCTCATAATGTTTGAATCGTCGGCTGTCGACGTGAAATTCACTGACTTCATCGCCGGTATCCACAAGGATCACGAGGTCAAGCGGTTCGCGAAAATGGTTGGAACCTGATTCCATGTCAGAGCGCGTAATCGGCTCGTCGTAAACTTTTGTAACGATGGCCGGATAATTCTTTTGCGGGTAACGACCGTTTTTCAATCCCTGCTTCCAGGTGACCAGGTCTCCCCTTGCGAAGCGGGCGGTTTTATTCAGGTCGTTAAAGAGATCAACGATACGTCTGGCCTCGATCTCCGGTGGTCTTTTGCAGACGGTCTCGGGCTCGCTCTCTTCACCGAGTGAGTTCATTACGGCTTTTGCCAGAGCATTCTCAAAATCCGGCATAATCAAACCCCCTTTACTTGCGGTGCAATCGGTCACTTTCAGGACAGCCCCTTTTTCGTAAGGAAATTCGGGGCCATGCCAGTTGTTGCCATGTTGCGGATGACCGAAAGTCACTCTGCTTCCATGACTGTAAAAATGCCTTTGAAACAAGGCTGGATAATGCCGGTATCTTGGCCTGTTTTGGGTAATATTTTGAAGTTTATGACTTTTATTACAGAGTTTTAATATAGCCGTAAGGTGCTGTTCACAAAGCCCGCTATGAAGGGTGAAATAGCCGTCCCCCGTTGAATATTTTGTTTGTAGCTCTTGTCAAAAAAACAGGCGCCACGTTTCCGCGGCGCCTGCTTTGGTGATCGGGATAGTCGGGGAGACCGGCCTATTTGGCCATGTCTTCCAGCTTTTGCGAACGGATGGTCTGGCGTTGCAGGCCTGCATCTTTTTCCTTGTCCTTGCCCATTGCCACGGCAATCAACTGGCTGGGGAATACAACCGGCATATTATAGTCCGTGCCATATTCCTTGTTGATGGCATCCTGATACATTTCCAGATTGGTCTGGCACAGCGGGCAGGGGGTGCTGACCACATCGGCGCCGCTTTCAACCGCGGCATCAAGAATGGTCTTCATCAGATGAAGGGTTTTTTCCGGCTTCATCACCGCCACCGAACCGCCACAGCAATTGGTCTTGGGAGCAAAATCAGTGACTTCGGCACCAACGGCTTCGGTGATCTCGTCAAGGAAGGTGGGGTCTTCATAGGTCGCATATTTGCCGCCGGTTTCGGTTTCGGCAAAAGGACGCACGGTTTGGCAGCCGACCCAGCCTGCGACCTTCAGCCCCTTGAGCTTGTTGGTGGACAGTTCCTCGACCTTCTCCATACCAATATCATTGACAATGACTTCCATGACATGATGGACATCAAGGTCTTCATCATAGGAAAGATCGGCCTCGGCCAGCGCCTCGTTGATCTGCTTGCGCTTTTTGACATCTTCCTTGATTTTCTCGTTGCCGCCGTGGGTGTTGAGATAACAGGCGGCGCAACCGGTGACGATGTCCTGATTACCCTCTTCCTGCGCCTTGGCCAGATTGCGACCGGTCAAAGCGAGATTGGGCAAGGGGCCGCCGCCAATATTGCCGACAGAAGCGCCACAGCAGTTCCAGTCATCAATATCGACAATGTCAACGCCAAGATCCGGCAGAATGGCGCGGATCGATTCATCCAGATGACGCCCCGAGCCCTGCGAACTACAGCCCGGATAATAGGTCATTTTTTTCTTGCTCATGGTCAAAATCCCTTTCCCTAGCTGCGGTCTTCGATTTCCCTGGCCTTGGCGAGGATCGCCTGGAGGCCTTTGGTATCTCTTATTTTATGCGGCATGCCAATATGCATACGTCCGGCCTTGAACATGTTGAGTGCAATTTTCAGATTGGCCAGCGAGCGCTTGATGCCTTCAACAAAACCAAAGGAGAAATAATAAGCCGTTGGCACAAGGCGTTCGTCGGTTTTGCCCAGCTTGCTGGCACTCATCCAGAAGAATTTCGAGAAATAATTGTTCTCGACTTTTGGCGCATAGCCTTCCTTGGCGGCCAGTGCCGCCAGCCCCTGCATGAGATAGGTCACCGGCACACCACGCGGGCAGCGCACAACGCAGCGATAGCAGCTTGTGCATTCCCACATGGAGTTGGAGGAAAGCACTTCCTCTTTCATGCCGGCGCGAATCATCATGAACAGCTTGCGCGGGCCGTCTTCCATTTCCGTGCCGATGGGGCAGGAGCCGGAACAGGTGCCGCACTGCATACACATGTTCATCTTGTCGCCGCCCGCTACATTATCGCGGACCCAGCGGGCGAAGTTGAGGTCATATTTGCGTTTCGAGGTGGGGATGGGTGCTGTCATGACTTAGAATCCCTTGAATGGATTGAGGCCGATTTCCTCAATCTGTTTGCCGAATGTGTTGAGGATTTCGGTCACGCGCTCGCTGTCGGCGATGGCGATCTCGTTGACCTGCACCCGCTCTTCTTCCATCATCATGCTTTGCAGGGTTTCGCCCACCTTGCCCATGCGTTCCTGGGCAAGCCCCGAACCCTTGACAAAGTGGCACTGATAATCGTCTCCCGATTTGCAGCCCAGCAGCATGATGCCGTCATAGCCTTTTTCCAGCGCCGTCTTCACCCAGAGCAGGGTGACGGAGCCAAGGCAGCGCACGGGGATAACCCTCATATAGGGGTTGGCCTCGCGCCGGGCAATGCCCGCCATGTCCATGGCCGGATAGGCATCGTTTTCGCAGGCCAGAACCAGAATGCGCGGCTTGTCGGGCGGGCAGTCCTCTGTTCCGGCACTCACCATGTCGGAAACCTGCTGCGGATTATAGTTCTTGAAGCTGATGGTGCTGACCGGACAGGCCCCCATGCAGGTGCCGCAACGGCGACATCTGGTCGGGTTGATCATCGGATAGTCGGTTTCCGGGTCCTCATCGATGGCCCCGAATGGACATTCCACCGTGCAGCGGCGGCATTTGGTGCAGATGTTCAAACCGAATTCGGGGAAGGACAAATCACCGGCGCGCGGATGCACAGCCTTTGCTTCATTGGCTTCGCGCATGGCCTGAATGGCTTTCAGCGTCGCCCCCATCGCATCGTCCATGGCTTCAGTAGCGGTCATGGCGCGGCGCACGGGACCGGCGGTATAGATGCCGGTGCGGCGGGTTTCATAGGGGAAACAGATATAATGACTGTCGGCAAATCCGTTGGCCAGAATGGGCACATGTGGCCCCTGGCGATATTGCAGATTGAGCAGCGGACCACCGGGCAGGGGTGGTTCCTCGCCAGCCTTTTCGCGGCAGCTCTTTATATCGGCATCCGGATCTTCGACCTCTTCGCCATTTACTGTAAAGATCGGCGCTTTCGGGTTGATGTCATCGCAAAGCGTTTCCGGATTCTTTTCCGAAGGCTCCAGATCGATATTGGTGGAGTTGGGCACCATGCCGGTGGAAATGACCACCAGATCAATGCCGCTCATGGGGATTTCCTGTTCCAGCAGCTCGTCATCGACGGTCACTGTGCGGTCCGAGTCGATCTTTTTGACTTCACCACGCTGGAAAATGATACCCTTTTCCTGGGCCGAGCGGTAGAACTCCTCGGCGGTGCCGTGCGAGCGGAAATGTTCGTGGATGATATAGGCCATCACATCGGAATCATTTTCGACCATCTGCATGGCCTGCTTGATCGCCACCTTGTCTGAAACACCTGAGCTGTAGACCATGCGATCCGTGTCGCCGGGAATGATGAAGACGATGTTTTTGACGCCATCCAGTTCGCCCGCGGCCAGCTTTTCTTCCATCTCGATATCGGTAATGACACCATCGGTCTTGCCGATGCCGAATTTTTCCTGCGCTTCTGATTCATAAGGACGCCAGCCCGTGGCCAGCACCACCGCGCCGAACACATCCCATTTGGTGTCGGAACCGGTTTGCAGGCGGCAGGAGAATTCGCCAGGGCCGCCTTCGGTGCGCTCGACAATGGTGTTGAACATCACCGTAATATTGTCGTCTTCCTCAACTTCCTTGATGAGGGCGGGGACAGGATTGTCCTGCGGCTCGCGATAGGGGGCGGTTTCGGGAATGAACTTGCTCCATTTGGCTGCCCAGCCGCCGAGTTTGTCGGTTTTTTCGACAATCACCACTTCGGCCCCGGTCTTCGAGGCTTCACGCGCTGCCTTGAGGCCGGTAATGCCGCCACCAACGACCAGCAGTTTCAGCGAGGTGACGCCGTCCCAGTGGGCTTGTGGAGGTTCGGCCTTGCGGGCCTGCGTGGTGGCCATGCGCAGATTGTCGGTGGCCAGCGCCTGCGTGTCTTCGTGGTTGGCGGGCTGTTGCCAGATCACCTGTTCGCGCAGATTGGCGCGGAAAATCTGACCGCCCAGCGCATTGAATTCCTGCACCATGACGCGCGGTGAACAACCGGCAATAATGGCCTGATTGACCTCGCCGCTTTCAATGTCCTTTTTGATCGTCTCATAGCCTTCGCCCGAACAAAAGCTGTCGGACTGTTTGACGTTGGAGACCATCATACCGCCGGAAACCGCCTGTTCCAGCGCATCCATATCCAGCGCATCCTTGATGCCGCAGCCGCCGCACAGATAGGCGCCGGGTTTGTGTTCGAAAGTTTCTTCGCTCATTACGCTTTGCCCTCTTGATTAGTTACCGCGCACGGCCTGAATGGCTTTCAGGGCGCTGGCTGTTGCTGTTTGGGTGGACAGGGCCACATCATAAGGTCCGGCGGCGACACCGGCGGCGAACTGGCCATTGTCGCTGTCATCGCCATTGATGACAAAGCCATATTCGTCACGTTCGGGGGACGCTTCAAAACCTGTTTCGACGGGCAGGCTTGGTTCCATACCTGTCGCCAGCACAACAAGGTCATAGGCCTCGTCATAGACCTTGCGGCCATCAATGGTCTTTTCACCGTGAACGAGCGGACGACCATCTTCGCCAATGGTGATGTGCCCTGGTTTCGACTTGATGAAATTGACCTTTGCATCGCGTTTGACGCGCTCATAGAAGCTGGTCATTTTGTCGTGGGCGCGGATGTCGATATAGTAAATATCGATCTCCACATCCTCATATTGCTCGCGCAGATAGGCGGCATGTTTGAGCGAGGCCAGA
>JALXEI010000364.1:0-2508 GCA_027069645.1 Hyphomicrobiales bacterium | reverse complement strand
CAATAGGGCAGATGATTGATGTCTCGCGACCCGGCGCACTGGATCATGGCGACGCGCTTTGGCGGTTTGCCGCTGGACGGGCACAAAATTTTGCCTTCGGTTGGTCCGTCGGGGGAGGCGAGGCGTTCCATTTCGACATTGTTGATGATGTCATCGCTGTGGGCGTAGCTGTAGACCTCAAGCCTGTTGCTGTCATAGGGTTTCCAGCCCGTGGCCCAGATGATCGCGCCAACGGCCAGTTCACCTTCTTCCGGCTTTGCGTCCAGATTAACATGTCCCGAAGAACAGGCCTCTTTAATCTTGTCTGCGTCGTCTGTACCGATCACGGAAGGATCCATGACATATTTCATCGGAAAGGCGTGCTCGTGCGGCAGGTTGACCGCCTTGGTTTTGTCGAGACCATAGTTGAATTCATTGTCCACTTCGGCCTCGACTGCGTCCGCACAGGAGCCGCAGCCATTGCAGCTTTCGTCAATATAGCGCGGTGCTGTTTTGATTTTGACCTTGTAATTGCCTTTGGCCCCCGACACGCCCACCACTTCCGTCATGGTCATGACCTTCAAACGGCGATTGTTCTTGATGCGCGTATAGTTGATTTCCAGCCCGCAGGTGGGATGGCAGAGTTTGGGGAAATAGCGATTGAGTCGTGTCACCCGTCCGCCGAGATAGGAATTTTTTTCCAGCAAAATGACATCATGACCGGTTTCTGCCGCCTCGATGGCCGCCGTTACCCCGGCTATGCCGCCGCCGACCACCAGAATGGTCTGGCTGGCTGCGCCAAACAGGGCTTTCGAGGCCTTGTCGACGGTCTTTTTGGCGGCCTCTTTGGCTTCGTCACGCAATTTCTTTTCAGCTTCGGAGAGCTTGCCTGCGGGTACATCTTCTTCGGCTTCTTCCTCGGCAGCAGCTTCGGCCTTGTCATCCTTTTTGCTGTCGCCTGTTGCCGAGGCTGTGGTTGTTCCACCGCTTGCGCCACCTCCCATTGAAGCGGCAGCAGCGGCAGCGGCCTCGCGGGCTTCGCGTTCAAAAGCGGCAAACTCGTCTTCTTCCTCATCGGCTTCGTCACTCGAAGCGGTAGCGGCAGGCTCTTCCTTTTTGCCCTCGTCAGCCGGATGCGCCTTGGCCCCCTTGGCCATTTCTTCCTGCGCTTTGGCGGCTGCTTCCTTCGCTTCGCGTTCAAAGGCCGCGAATTCGTCTTCAAGATCGTCGTCACCTGCCATGAAAATCTCCCTCCTCATGGTGATCGTCATTTCATTTGCCTGGACCGGACAGGAAGACCAGGCCAGGGCGCGCGAAAATCGGATCTGCTTTTAGAATTCTTGCCCCTGCCCATAGCGTACTTTTTCGGGTCTGTAAATTTTCGAATGTTCAAATCTTCTGATTTTTAATAAAAATGGACGGTTTTTACTCTGTTTTTGCGGTGTTTTGAGCAATTTTCCATTTTGTCGCACGCAAATTCCCGGTCGCAACAGGCAATCGGGGGGCTTGCAAAAAATGTTTACCATAGATAAACGAAAACAGCCTGCACATCCAAAGGAAGAACCGAAAGGCCGGTTATGTCTTCGCTGATGTGCACTGGCTGGCATGAACACAGAGAAATTTATACAGGTCCGGCATATGGTCGGGATAACCAGAGGAAGATGCGATGATAAAGCCCCACGGCTCCGATACACTCAATCCGTTATTTGTTTCCGATCCGGCGGAAAACGAGAAGCTGCAAAACGAGGCGCGGGATCTCAAATCCATAACCGTCAGTTCTGCTGCCGCTGCCAATGCCGTGATGCTGGGCGGCGGTTATTTCAACCCGCTGACCGGCTACATGAACAAGGCTGACATTCTGTCCGTGGCCAATGACATGAAAACCTCGACAGGGCTGTTTTGGCCAACCCCTGTGGTCAATATGGTCAAGGATGCCGGAGATATCAAAGCCGGGGACCGTATCGCGCTTAAAGACCCCAATGTCGAGGGCAACCCGGTGATTGCCATCCAGGATGTGGAGGCGGTTGAGCCGCTTTCCGAAGATGAAATGAAGCAGGTGGCCGAAAAGGTCTATGGCACGACAGATATGGAACACCCCGGTGTTGCCGCCTTCATGGAAGCGGGCAATGTCGCCATTTCCGGCCCCATAAAGGTTTTGAACTATTCCTATTTCGAAAAGGATTTCGGCGATACCTACAAAACCGCCGTTGAAATTCGTGACGAGATCGCCAAACGCGGCTGGAACAAGGTTGTCGCCTTCCAGACCCGTAACCCCATGCATCGCGCCCACGAGGAGCTTTGTCATATGGCGATGGATCGTCTCGATGCCGATGGTCTGGTCATTCACATGTTGCTCGGCAAGCTGAAACCGGGCGATATTCCCGCCGACGTGCGCGACAATGCCATTCGCAAGATGGTGGAACTCTATTTCCCGGAAAACACCGCAATGGTGACAGGCTACGGGTTCGACATGCTCTATGCCGGACCGCGCGAGGCCCTGCTTCACGCCGTATTCCGTCAGATTATGGG
>JALXEI010000363.1 GCA_027069645.1 Hyphomicrobiales bacterium | reverse complement strand
AACTGCTGCATGGTGGTGGCGCCGATAATGTTTGAAGTGACAAAGGGGCGCGTTGTGACAAATTGCAGGGCCATTTGCGCTGGATCGAGATTGTAACGTCGGGCAATCTCCAGATATTTGTCGATGGCCGTTGCCGCTCCAGGGGTTTCATAGCGTTCCAGTCGATTGAACAATTGCTTGCGCGAACCCCGGGGCAGGGCGCCATTTTGATATTTGCCAGTCAGATAACCCTGGGCGAGGGGAGAATAGGCCAGCAAACCAATACCCTCGTGATGGGTGATTTCTGACAGGCCGGTTTCAAATACGCGATTGAGCAGATTATAGGCATTTTGAATACTGACTATTCGTGGCACATCAAACAGGCGCGATGCGAACAGATAGTTCATGGTGCCCCAGGGTGTTTCATTGGAAATGCCAATAGTGCGAATTTTTCCCTCTTTTACCAGTTCCTGCATGGTTTGCAGGATTTCCTCGATATCGTGATATTCGCCTTCATAAGGCTGGAAAGAGAGGCCACCAAACAGACGCATGGGCCTGTCGGGCCAGTGGATCTGGTAAAGGTCTATATAGTCGGTTTGCAATCTTTGAAGGGACCTTTCGATTGCCTCGCGAATTTGTGCCGGGCTGAGTTCGCTCTTTGCGCCATCCTTGCGAAACCAGTCCATATGAGAGGAGCGGCCGACAACCTTGCTGGCGAGAATGATTTTGTCACGCGTTTTGCGCTCTTTCATCCAGTTGCCGATGATGGTTTCGGTGCGGCCCTGTGTCTGGCGTTTCGGGGGGATCGGATAAAGCTCGGCGGTATCAAAAAAATTGATCCCCTGATCAAGGGCATAATCCATTTGTTCGAAACCTTCGGCCTCGCTGTTCTGTTGTCCCCAGGTCATGGTGCCAAGGCACAGTTTCGAGACCATTATATCGCTGCGGCCAAGTTGTCTTTGTTCCATATGATTCCTGTTTTTCTGTTGTTGTCTGGCGGCGTTGCGTTGCTGAAACCATAAAGGTCTCACAAAGGGGCCGGATTTGCGCCACAGCTTGCTTGTAAAGTACACTCACCAGCAGATAACATCTGTCCAATATCTGTTAACCCGGAGGTTTTGTAGTACAGGCATGGCAAAAATACTCTCCCTGTCCTCACAGGTTGTGCGCGGCTTTGTTGGCAATAATGTAACGCAGTTTGTCTTGCAGCGGCTGGGCCACGAGGTCTGGAGTCTGCCGTCGGTTTTACTTTCAAATCATCCCGGTCACAAGATCTTTGGCGGTTCGCGCCTCAATTCAAAAATATTGCGACCGGCACTCGAAGCGCTGGAATTTGGTGGCCATCTCAATCAGGTGGATGCGGTGATGACCGGCTATCTGCCGACGCGCGAGCATGTTTTTATTGCCCTTGATGCCCTGAAACTGGTGCGCAAGCTCAATCCGAAAGCCGTTTTTCTTTATGATCCGACGCTTGGCGATGATGCCCGTCCCGGTCGTCCCGAGGGCCTTTTTATCGATGTCAAGGCGGCCGAATGTCAGCGGGCCGAACTGTTGCCGCTTGCCGATATTGTCACCCCGAACCGTTTTGAACTGGAATGGCTGACCATGCGGCCGGTTCTTGACGAGGCGTCGGCACTGACCGCTATTGATCAGTTGGGGAGCGGGTCGGTGCTGGTGAGTTCGGTACCGGGCAAGGCACAAACATTGCTGAATTTGCTCGCCGGAGACGTGCAGACATTTGTCACTTCCGTGAATAAAAAAGACATCAGGGCCAATGGCACAGGTGATCTGCTTGCCGCATTTTACATGGCGGCCATTCTGGCGGGTGAACCACAGGACCGCGCTCTTGGTCTCGCCACCGCGGGCGTCAGTACCGTGCTGGAACAGACCGGCGATGATGATGAACTGCATCTTGTTGAAACACAGGACCAGTGGTCGTCCGTGGAACCGGCCGATGTTCGCAAGGTGGAATACAGTGCTGCCTGATTCATCCCGGTTGCAAGGCTGTCACCGGATATTTTTAGCACTGGACGCACCGGATTTCTGACACTACCTTTTCGCGATAAATGAAATATTATCGGAAGGAAAAGTGTCATGCTTTATGCGTTTATCTGCATAGACAAACCAGGGGAGGGGCTGGCCCTGCGCAAGGCCAATCGCGAGGATCATCTGGCCTTTTTGAAAGACCTTGGCGATCAGATGAAAACCGCCGGGCCCTTCATGAACGAAGATGGTTCGGAGCCGCGTGGCTCGCTGGTCATCGTCGAGGCGGATAGTCTGGAGGATGCCAAAGCCATTGCCGCCCGTGATCCCTACAACAAGGCCGGTGTGTTCGAGAGTGTCGAGGTGCGCCCGTGGAAATGGCTGTTTGGCGCGCCGGAAGGAGTGTCCTGATGGCGTACTGGCTGATCAAATCAGATCCGGACAAAATGTCCTTCTCCGACCTCGCCGAAGAAAGCCATGAAGGCTATGAATGGTCTGGCGTGCGCGACGAAGCTGCTTTTGATCATTTTGCCGCCATGCAACCGCGCGATCTGGCCTTTTTCTATCATACCGGCAAGGAAAACCGTTTTTACGGCATTGTGCGCATATTGAGTGCCGCCAAACCGGACAGCACGGACAAAACCGGCCAGTGGCTGGCGGTTGATTTGGCGGTTTTTCTGCGGCTCATATCACGCGTGCCGCTGGAAATGGTCAGATTGCGCCAGGAGCTGGAGGATTTTGCCGATCGGGTCGAGAACGGCCCCGATGTGCAGCCGGTGAGTGTCGAGGAATGGACCGCGATCTGTCACCTCGCCGACATGCCGAAAATCCCCGAATAGGAAAACTTTCCTCATGACCCTGCTTGACATCATCGCCCTGCTGCTCACCCTGTCGGTGCTGTTTGGCTATCTCAATCATCAGATTCTGAAAATGCCGCATACCATAGGCATTGTAGTGATCGGGCTTGCCGCATCGGCGAGCATTGTTGTGGCGGACTATTCGTTTGCCGGGCTCAATATCGGGCCGACCGTACGCGCCACCCTCAACAGCATTGATTTTCACGAAGCGCTGATGAACGGTTTTTTAAGCGCCCTTTTGTTCGCCGGAGCCGTTCATATCGATCTGGAAGAACTGGCCTCGCGCAAATGGGCCATTTCGCTGATGTCCACCCTTGGCGTGTTGATCTCAACCTTCATCATTGCCTTCATCATGTGGCTGGCCGGGGATGTACTGGGGGTACATCTGCCCTTTATCTGGTGGCTGGTTTTCGGCGCTCTGATCTCGCCGACCGATCCGGTGGCCGTTCTGGGCATACTGAAAACCGTGCGCGTTCCTCCTCTGCTCAAGGCCAAGATTGCCGGGGAGAGCCTGTTCAATGATGGTGTCGGCGTGGTTGTGTTCACCGTCATGATTACCATTGCCGGGGTTGGTGTGCATGGCCATGGCGGTGGCGGGGATGTGACGGCGCTCGATATTGTGGAGCTGTTCATCCGGGAAGCTTTGGGCGGTGCCTTGCTGGGGCTGGTGGCCGGTTATATAGCTTACTATCTCATGCTCTCCATCGACGAATATATCCTGGAGGTAATGATCTCGCTTGCCCTGGTCACCGGAGCCTATGCGCTGGCTCTGCATCTGCACATATCGGGGCCGATTGCAATGGTTGTCGCCGGTCTGCTGATCGGCAATCAGGGTGCCCGCTTTGCCATGAGCGAAAAAACCCGCACCGCCGTTTTTCAGTTCTGGTCGCTGAGTGACGAAATCCTCAATTCCGTCCTGTTTCTGCTCATCGGCCTTGAAGTGCTGGTTGTCGCTTCGCACTGGCAATATATCGGCATCGCCCTGTTTGCCATTCCCGTCGTGCTGGCCGCCCGTCTGACTTCTGTCGCCCTGCCCATCGGCCTGTTGTCGCTGCGTGAAAAATTCACCGAAGGGGCCATCACCATTCTGACATGGGGCGGATTGCGTGGCGGTATATCGGTGGCGCTGGCTTTGTCATTGCCGAACAATGAATACAAGCCAATCATCCTCGTTACCACCTATGCCGTCGTCGTCTTCTCCATCATCGCCCAGGGCCTCACCATGCAGGGCCTTGTCAAACGCACAATCATCGAAGCTCGCACCGAAGATCCGCAAGCCCTGAAGGAGGAGCGGGACTAAAAACCCTCCTTCAGGGTGCGGATTTAAACCGGCCTCTCAGGCCACCTTTTGTTCGGAGGCCGGTTTCATGAGGCCGATTGTTGAGAAAATAATGGCCAGAACCCAGAGGATGGGTCCCCATATTCCGACCATCAGATCGACATAGCCGGGAATCAGCACAGCCACAATAAAGCCGATATCGGCCAGACTGACGACGGCCAGATTGTACCAGTATCCGGAAAAGCTGTTGCGCCAGTTATAAAAAGCGCCGACAACTGTTGCAAATACGCCGAACCACAGCAGATTCCATCCATGCTGGTTCATCAGGGCACCGATGACCGAACCTGGTTCTTTTGGTGTCATCTGTGGACCGATATCGGCATAGATGGACTGAATAACAGCGAAAGGACCTTCGCCTGTGTTCTGAATAATGATTTGCGCGCCGAACATTGCATGCATGATGCCCCAAAGAATATAAAAAATGGCACCCAGCCGGTATGCTGTCATTTGCTTTCTCCCTGTTTCAGGTTTGTGAGTGATCTGCTGCAAACGGATTCGTTTCGAGAGTTTCCGCTTGTAGTCTTATTAATGTATCGAGTAGTACAATATTAAACAGAAAGACCAGTGTCAATAAATATGTACCGAAAGGTATAAAATGAAAAAATCAACCCGTCCGCGCGGGCGTCCGCGTCGTTTTGATCGTGATGAAGTGCTGGATCGCGCCATGACCGTTTTCTGGTCCAGAGGCTATAATGGTGCTTCTCTGGATGAACTTACTGAAGCCATGCGGATCAATCGGCCAAGCCTTTATGCGGCCTTTGGCAGTAAACTGGAGCTGTTTCTGGCGGTTATCGATCGATATGCTGTAACTTTTGGTTGTCAGCCTGTCGCTGCACTTCAAAAGGAAACGGAACCGGAGGCAGCGGTTTCGGCGTTCCTTGAGGCCAGTATTCGTTGTGTTGCTTCACCCGCTGGCCCGAAAGGATGTCTGCTTTCAACGGTTGCTGTTGAAGATGCCGGAGAAGACGAGCAAATACGCGAGAAACTGTCCGAAATTTTTGCCAAAACAGATCAAATCATCATCGATTTTTTCAAATCCCTCAAACAAGACGGATCTCTTTCATCCGGATCAGATCCGCAGTTGATCGCACATATGCTTTTGGCTGTCACACACAGCCTTGCTGCGCGGGCGCGTGTCGGGGAAAGCCGGGAAAAGCTTGAGATCATGGCTAAAGAATTTGTCTCCGGTTTTTTCCGTTTTCATTGTCAATCAGGGTAGGGGGCTGCCTGCCGGATGGTGTTCTGAAACAATGAAGGACTGAAAAACTTTCTCGTGCCATTTTGAAAGGACCGTTTTGATGGCCTGTGGCCTCTGGTCCTCCGGCAAGGATGCTGCTACAAGAACACCGAAACGAAACAGCAGATCAGGACAGACCCATGCGCACGGCTTCAGTTGAGCGAAACACAAACGAGACCAAAATCAGCGCCACAATAAACCTTGATGGCAGCGGCAGCTATGATGTGAAGACCGGTCTCGGCTTTCTTGATCACATGCTGGAACAGCTATCGCGCCATTCGCTGATCGATATAAAGGTGCGTTGCAAGGGTGATCTGCATATTGACGGGCATCACACCACGGAAGATGTCGGCATCGCCCTTGGCCTTGCTTTCCTTGAAGCCCTTGGCGATAAAAAAGGCATCCGCCGCTACGGCTTTTCCTATATTCCAATGGACGAGGTTCTGACCCGTGCCGCTGTCGATATATCGGGGCGTCCCTGGCTGGTGTGGAATGTGCAGTTTTCGCGTGACAAGGTAGGCGAGATGGATACGGAATTGTTCCGCGAATTTTTTCAGGCCTTTGCACAAAATGCCGGTCTGACCCTGCATGTGGAAAATCTTTATGGCGAGAACAATCACCATATAATAGAGAGTTGCTTCAAGGCGCTGGCGCGGGCGCTGCGGGCGGCCCTGACCATTGATCGGCGACAGGCCGATGCACTGCCGACCACCAAGGGCAAGCTGGGGAGCTAGATTTATGTCCGAGTTGAGTTGCACGGTTTACGAACCGGTGAAACCTGATAAAAATCTCGTGGCGCGGTCTGATAATCTGGTTTTTGTCAGGGACGGTTTTTCCCTGTGGGCGATGATGGGTTCGGTTTTCTGGCTGGCTATGCATCGCCTGTGGATTCCTCTTGCCGGTTTTATTGGCCTGTTTGTCATTCTGACCGGCCTGGCCCGTCTGGCAGGCGCATCACCCGATGCGGGCGCTGTTCTTTATGCGGGCCTGTCAATTGCGCTTGGTTTTCTGGGCAATGACATCAGACGGATGATGCTGGAACGACAGGGCTATCGGATGATCGCCGCCATAACCGGCCCCTCGCAGATTGAGTGCGAACGGCGTTTCTATCATAACTGGTTGCCATTTCAGGAAAGCAAGGCGGGTGAGGAAACAGCATGAGTGTTGTCATTATAGATTACGGTTCCGGAAATCTGCATTCGGCGTTGTCCAGTTTTCGGCGCGCCAGTCGCGAAAGCGGGGCAGACCTTGAGGTGAAACTGACCCGTGACCCGGACGAGGTCCGCGCGGCGCAACGCATTGTCCTGCCGGGTGTTGGTGCCTTTGCCGATTGTTATCGCGGATTGCAAGACGTGGATGGCATGGCCGAAGCGCTGGCGGAAAGCGTGTTGCAAAAGGGCAAACCTTTTTTCGGTATTTGTGTTGGCATGCAGATGCTGGCCACACGCGGCCTTGAACACGGGGATCACAAGGGCCTCGACTGGATCGCCGGACAGGTGGAACAGATCAAACCCGATGATGCCAGTCTGAAAATTCCCCATATGGGCTGGAATACGCTTGAGGTGATCAATGATCATCCGCTGCTCGCTGGTCTGCCACTGGGTCCGGATGGCTGGCACGCCTATTTCGTCCATTCCTACCATTTTAAAACGGCTGACAGGGCGAACGACATCCTTGAAACCGGCTACGGCGGACCGGTGACAGCGATGGTCGCGAGAGACAATATTGTCGGCACCCAGTTCCACCCGGAAAAAAGCCAGAAACTTGGCCTCGGCCTCATTGCCAATTTCCTGAAATGGCGCCCCTGATCTTGCTTCAATACCTACACATATGTTATGTGTAGAAAAAGGAGCCAATCATGATCCGAAAACAGTTTTTCATAAGGGAAGATCAAAACGAGAAACTGAAAGCCCTGTGCGCCAGACTTGGCGTCAGCGAGGCCGAACTGATCCGCGAAGGTATCGACATGATCATCAGGGACAGGGAAGAGGAGGAGCAGAGCTGGAAGGAGGGCCTTAAAAAGGTTCTCGATATGGAAGGCGATTTTGATGACCTGAAGAAAACAGTCGAAAACAATCGAAAAAACTGGAACAAACGCGTTGACACGCTCATGCAGCAGGGTCTTTTGAGGGAGCAACAGAAGAATGAGGCTTCTTGATACCTGCATTGTCATTGATTATTTGCGTCACAACGAGGCTGCGATCTCTTTTATCGCCAGTCTTTCCAGCAAGCCCGCCATATCCGTTGTTACGATAACGGAGCTTTTTGCCGGAGCCAAAAGTCAGCAGGAAGAAGTGAAGATCATTCAGTTTTATAATAGCGTCAATTTGCTGAAACTGGATCTTTCTATAGCGCAGAGCGCAGGTAACAATCTGAAGCACTATCAAAAAAGCCACAATATCGATGTGCCCGATGCCATCATTGCCGCGACTGCGGAACATCACGATTTGCCCCTGGCAACGCTCAATCTCAAACATTTCCCCATGTTCCCCCGGCTCAAAAGCGCTTATTGAGAATATAGAACTTGACAAAAGATCGGGGTTTGGGGACTTGTCCCCCATACCGTCTGAAAAGACATTTGGCAGTCCATCAATATATAGAGCCAGACATATGATCCTTTTCCCCGCGATTGACCTTAAAGACGGCGAATGCGTGCGCCTCAAACTGGGCGACATGGACCGCGTGACCGTGTTCAACGACAATCCGGCCGCGCAGGCCAAAAGCTTTGAGGATCAGGGCTTTCAATATCTTCACATTGTCGATCTCAACGGCGCTTTTGAGGGCAAGCCGGTGAATGGTGCGGCCGTGGAGGCAATTCTCGGGGCGATTTCAATTCCCGCACAGCTTGGCGGCGGTATTCGTGATCTCGAAACCATCGCCATGTGGCTCGACAAGGGCATCTCGCGGGTTATTCTCGGCACGGTGGCGGTGCGCAATCCGGCTCTGGTGATCGAGGCCTGCAAGCAGTTTCCCGGTAAAATCGCCGTGGGCATTGATGCGCGAGACGGCAAGGTGGCGATCGAGGGCTGGGATGAATTAAGCGAAATGACCGCCATTGATCTGGCCAAAAAGTTCGAGGATGCAGGGGTCAGCGCCATTATCTATACCGATATTTCCCGCGACGGGGTGTTGAAGGGGCTGAATTTCCCGGCAACCCGGGCGCTGGCCGATGCGGTTTCCATTCCGGTTATCGCTTCCGGGGGGCTGGCCAGCCTTGATGATATTCGCGAACTGGTCAAACCGGAGAACAGCAAGCTTGAAGGGGCCATATCGGGCCGGGCGCTCTATGATGGTCGTCTTGATCCTGCAGAAGCGCTCGCACTGCTGAAAGAGGGAAGCTGATTTCACAACAGGACGGTTCAAGGGGATGCGACGGTGTGCAACATTGTTTTTGTGGCGGCCCGGGCACACTTTCAGGTAAAGGCATTTTGAAAGGCTGTGTCATGGATCAATCACAACTGTTGAATATCGCCGGGGCATTTGCACTTTGCGCGATGGCATTTACAATTCTCACCCCGTTGGCTATTGCTGTAAAACACTGCCGGGCCGAAAAACGGGAAGCAAACAGTCATGCTGAAAACAAGGGTCATTCCCTGTCTTGATGTCAAGGACGGACGCGTCGTCAAGGGTGTCAATTTTGTCGATCTGATTGATGCCGGTGATCCGGTGGAAAGCGCCAAAGCCTATGACGTTGCCGGGGCTGACGAACTCACTTTCCTTGATATTACCGCTTCCCATGAAAATCGCGATACCATTTACGAGGTTGTATCAAAAACTGCCGAGCACTGTTTCATGCCGCTGACGGTGGGGGGCGGCGTGCGCCAGGTCGAGGATGTGCGCAAGCTGCTGGAAGCAGGCGCCGACAAGGTATCAATCAATACAGCGGCGGTGAAAGATCGGGATCTGGTGCGGCGCGCCTCGGAGAAATTTGGCAATCAGTGTATTGTCATTTCCATTGATGCGAAACAGGTCAGTGGCGAGGACGAGCCAAAACGCTGGGAAATTTTCACGCATGGCGGACGCACCCCGACCGGCATTGACGCCATCGAATTTGCTCATGAAGTGGTGACGCTGGGGGCAGGGGAGTTGCTGGTCACCAGCATGGACAGGGACGGGACGAAATCGGGCTTCAATATCGATCTGACCCGCGCCATCGCCGACAGTGTCCCCGTTCCGGTAATCGCCTCCGGGGGTGTGGGGACGCTGGAACATATGGTGGAAGGCGTGCGCGACGGTCACGCCAGCGCCGTGCTCGCCGCCTCGATCTTCCATTTTGGCACTTTCACCATCGGCGAAACCAAGCAGTATATGAAAGACGCCGGTATAGCGGTGCGCATGGATTGAATGCTCTCATGCATGGCCGCATCAATAATAACCACCATCTGTATTTCTTTTCTGCCGTTTCAGCCGAGTTCCGTTTATAAATCTGTGACCTTTATTTTTTCATCTTGCCGCATACGGTTGAGGTTGCAAAGATCTGATACCAAACAACATAAATATTGACCCGTTTCATGGGATCGTAGCGGCTCATATGGCTGGTAGATGACGCGTAGCTCGATACC
>JALXEI010000362.1:3711-9989 GCA_027069645.1 Hyphomicrobiales bacterium | reverse complement strand
GCGGATCGATGACCTTCTGGCCTGGGGCACACCATTTGATCGGGACCGCAGCGGCGAGCTGCTTTTGTCGCGTGAGGCGGCGCACAGCGCCAGAAGAGTGGTGCGGGTCAAGGGGGACAGAGCCGGATGGGCGATTATGAATGCCCTCATCAAGGCGGTTCGCGCGCATCCGAATATCCGGATTATGGAAGGATATACGGCCCGAAAGCTGGTTGTGAAAGGTGGCGCCGTCAGGGGGGTGCATGCGTGGACCGGAAGAGGACAACATGTCTATCTGCCAGCACAGGCCATTGTTCTGGCCGCAGGCGGGATCGGGGCGCTTTACCGTGTTACCACAAACCCGAAAGAGGCCAATGGAGAAGCTCTGGCGATGGCCGCAAGAGCCGGGGCGTTTGTTGCCGATGCGGAATTCGTGCAATTCCATCCGACCGCGATCAATGCCGATATCGATCCGGCACCCCTCGCCACCGAAGCCCTGAGGGGGGAGGGGGCCCTGCTTGTAAATGGAAAAGGCGAGCGGTTTATGCAAAAATTGCATGACGAAGCCGAACTGGCGCCTCGTGATATCGTCGCCCGCGCGGTTTTTCGCGAAAATGTTTCCGGGCGACAGGCTTTTCTCGATTGTCGCGAAGCGATCGGTGACCGGTTCGAGACGGAATTTCCCGCCGTTTACAAGAAATGCAGACAGGCGGGAATTGATCCGGTCCGGGAGCCCATACCGATAGCACCGGCGGCGCATTTTCACATGGGCGGCATTTTTACAGATGCGTTTGGCCGCACAACCCTGAACGGTTTGTGGGCCTGTGGGGAAGTGGCGGCCAGTGGTGCGCATGGTGCCAATCGGCTGGCCTCCAATTCACTTCTGGAAGCTGTGGTCTTTGCCGCCCGTATCGCCGGAGACCTCGTCGATTCGGGTTTTGCCGGCCCCCTGGCGGGGGGACGCAAGGCGGTATCCGCACCGGTACGCAAAGCCCCTGACATGGAAACAGTTATCAGAAAGAAGCATCACGGCGATATCGCCCGTATGCGCGAGATTATGGATCGTCATGTGGGGCTGGAGCGCAATGAGGAAGGGCTGCTGACCGCTATTCGGGAACTCGATGGATTGCTGGCGAAATATCGGGACCACCTGTCTCTGGGCAATATGCTGACGGCAGCAAAAATCATTGCTGTATCGGCGCTGCTCCGCAAGGAGAGCCGCGGCGGGCATTTCCGAACCGACTATCCCGACGCCAGTCCCGCGCTGGCGCGCCGTGTGCCGGTCAGCCTCACCCGGCTTGAAGAAGCGGCGGCTGATGCCCTGCAAAACAACTGAAGGGAACCGTCATGCTGGAAAACAGTTTTCCCCGCCATCTCCTGAAAGAGGCTGTCGCCGCAGCGCTTCGTGAAGATCTCGGGTTGGCGGGCGATATTACCGGGAACGCCGTTCTGTCAGCTGATGAAACCATGTCGGCAACCATAAGGGCGCGGGAAAACGGCATCATTGCCGGTTTGCCGCTGGCTCTGGAAGCTTTCAGGCAGATCGATCCGGCCATCTCATTGAAGCGGAGCGCGAGGGATGGTGACCGGGTAGGCACGGGGGATGTTATCCTCGAAATCAGCGGCAACAGTCGCAATATTCTGGCCGCCGAACGGGTAGCATTGAATTATTTGTGCCATCTCGGTGGGATTGCCTCGCTGACGGCCCGGTTTGTCGAGCAGACGAGAGGAACAGGGGCCGCCATTTGCTGCACAAGAAAAACCCTGCCGGGGTTACGGGCCTTTCAAAAATATGCCGTGCGGGCGGGCGGGGGACAGAACCATCGTTTCGGGCTGGATCAGGCTATTTTGATCAAGGACAACCATATCGCCAGTGCGGGCGGGGTCGAGCAGGTACTGGAACGGGTCCGGAACCATGCCAGCCATATGGTGCGCGTTGAAATCGAGGTCGATACGCTGGATCAGTTGCGCGAGGTCATGAATTTCAGGGTCGATGCCGTATTGCTCGACAATATGAAACCCGAAAAGCTGCGCGAGGCGGTCGAACTCGTGCAGGGGCGCGCGATTCTCGAAGCTTCCGGCGGGGTGAATTTGCGAACCGTGGGGGAAATTGCCCGAACAGGGGTTGATCTGATTTCCGTCGGTGCGCTGACGCATTCAGCCCCTGTCCTCGACCTGGGGCTTGATTATGGCTGACAGAGTCCCCAGCTGTGAAGGGTTACTTCAATCGCCAGAGAGAGACAGCCAAAACAATGCTTGCCTATCTGACATTCTTTCTGATGGCCTCGATATCGGCCATGATTCTCGCAACAGCGCTGGCGCACGTAAAGCACAGAACCTGGCTGTTGTGGGGAATCGCGAGCATGTTTTTTCCGCCCGCGGTACTGATATTGCTGTTTCTGCCGGCACGTGCCGGGCCGGCTCCCTTTGAACAGGAATATGAAGAGGATCCCGACGAGGATTATGATAACGGCTTGCGGGACCGTGGCGGCCTGTTCTGGTGAGAGGGTTTGAGGAGCGAGAGCCTCCGGTTTTTCATGAAATGGAATTGTTGAGGCGTTCAAAACCTTTTTCCAGATCGGCTTTGAGATCCTCGACATCCTCAAGTCCGGCGTGGATGCGCAACAGAGGCCCGTCAGGCTTCCGGTCTGTCACGGTTCGCGCGCCTTTGGTCTGCAAGGGAACAATGAGACTTTCATATCCGCCCCAGGACCAGCCGATACCAAATAGGTCGAGATTATCGACCATCGCAGCCAGCGCCTCTCTCGAACAGGGATTGAGAACGATGGAAAACAGGCCAGAGGCACCGTGAAAGTCTCTTTTCCACAGTTCATGCCCCTCGAAGGAGGGCAATGCGGGATAAAGAACCTTTTGAACCTCTGGTCTGGTTTCCAGCCAGGAGGTCAGGGCGAGGGCATTTTCCTGATGTTTCTGCATGCGAATATCAAGGGTGCGCAGCCCCTTCAGGGCGGAATAGATTTCCTCGGAGCCGGGGCAAAGGCCAAGGGCGCTCTGGGCCGCTTTCAGTTTTCCGGCGGCCCGTTCACCGGCAACAACGATCCCCAGCAGAGCATCGGAGTGACCGGTAATATATTTGGTGGCGGCGTGAATGGAAATATCAACACCATGTTCCAGCGGACGAAAGAAAAGGGGCGTGGCCCATGTGTTATCGATAATCGTCAGAATGTCATGTGCCCTGGCGATTTTGACAATCGCCGGAATGTCCTGAATATCAAATGTATCGGAACCAGGCGACTCTGTGTAAATCAGCCTGGTTTCCGGTCGCACAAGGGTTGCGAGGGTTTCAGTCGCACATGGATCATAATATGTGCTTTCAACGCCCAGCCGCGCCAGTACGGTGTCGCAAAAATGACGGGCCGGATAAAAGATACAATCCGGCAGCAGGATATGATCGCCAGCCTTCAGGAGCGCCAGCAGGGTGCCGGTGATCGCGTTAAGTCCGCAGGAGGTAAATTTGCAATAGCACCCGCCTTCCAGGTCGCACATCAGATCAGCGAGAGCGGTTTGCCCTGGCGAGCCACCGCGTCCGTAACCATATCCGGCGGGCGGGTTTTGCAATTCGGCAAGGGACGAAAAAAGAATTGTAGAGCCACGCCATGCGGGCGGATTTACAAAACCGCCCTGGCGGGCCGCATCGCGCCCCGAATGTGTCAGTCTGGTGGGAAACTTCATGAATATCTTCCTTTTCCGGGCCGCAACCTGACTGAATCAGGTCTCATAACAGGGCTTTTTTCTGCCAAAGATCATATTGATGTCTGTGTTACAAGTTATAGATGAAAAAAATGTCAGGTAAGGAAGGATCCGATGAACCCCAAAATACGTGTTGGCAGCCGGGAATTCAAACTACCCAAATCACAAATCGCCCGCATTCTGATCGGTATTCTTCTGGTTATCGGTGGTTTGCTGGGATTTCTGCCTGTTCTCGGGTTCTGGATGATCCCGCTTGGATTGCTGGTGCTGTCCATTGACTTGCCATTGGTTCGTCGCTGGCGTCGCAATGTGACGCTGAAATGGCATGGTCGGGGGCAAAAACTTGAGAAAACCCGGGCCAGCCGTATGAAGGATGAGGATGAGTAAGAGGCTGGTTCAAAACTCCTCACTGATTTTATTGGCCTTTTCCTGCCCATTATCGGCGTAAACCGGCTTGAAAGGGACGCCAGCCCCGTCCTGCGCCGGTTTGCTTGATTCTGAACAGGAAAAACCTCAATAAAACCAGGCGATGAGTTTTGAACCAGCCTCTAAGAGTTTCTCCGGTCTTTTCAAGAGGTAAGCTATGCGTCAGGGTTATGGCTGACATGCGTCAGACCCTCTTGCCGGTTATGGTCGCAAATGCTTACTTCCATCCCATGCTGCTCTTGCAGCGGTGAAGGTCTGTTCCCTCCCTTCCGGACCTTCCCTGTGGATCACCACATTGATCCATATCGCAAATGCACCCTTCCTCTGTGGTGCGCAAACTTTCAAAGACCGGGTTTCAAACCCCGGTCTTCTTTTTTGCCTGCACGGCGGGCCGGTGGTGATACCAGGGCGCAAATACGCATTCCCGCCACAGTTGGGTGGCATGCTCGTCTTTGCTAAAGTTGCTTTGTATGCAAGGCTTTTCCGTTAAAAAAAATGACTTCCAATCCCGAAACAGGTCGTCGAACAGTGGAAACAGGAACATGATAACCGGACGCTTCGCGCAATTTGCCAGTCTGTTGCTCTTTCTGGCATTGTTTTTCCCGCCTGGCGGACAGGCAAAAACGGTCTTGCCGTGGGAGAGAAATACACAATCATCAGGTGAGGCCCGTCAACAGGGCGAGCAACGTTATGTGGAGCCGGGAGAACCCTATGATCCGGCCCGCCACGGTACCTCGCAGCAATCACAGGGTTATGGTCAGCAACAGGAAACACCGGATCAAAATTCGACAGGCAGCTATGATCGCGGTTATGACGCGCTTCGCAATAACGGGCGAGGGGCTTACGGGAGTCCCTCTGCTCCTGCGCAAGGTCGTTCCGGTTCCGGCTATCGTGCCGAAAATTATGATCGCAATTCTGGTGATCGCACTTCGCGTCCCTATGACCGGTATGACCGGCAACAGGGGGATTCCGGGAGAACCTATTCAGGACAACAATACATGGGTCGACCGGCACAACCAGGGGCTTACCCGCGTGACGACGGCTATCGGCAGGGGGGGCGGTATAATCCGCAACCCGGATACGGCTATCAGCCACCGGAAGCCGGTGGGCCGGGGCAAGCCTATGCGCCGCCCCCTGCTGCGGGCAAATACGGCTCCTATCAACAACAGCCTCCGGTCCGGAACAGGGCCTATGATGATACCTATTCCGATGATGAAATTCTGAGGGCCGGGCACAAGTTTTTCGGTCAGGTGACCAAGGGACTGGCCAAGGTGATTGCTCATGTTTTCAAAAAATCCGGACGGCCAAATGGCTATATTCTCGGGGAAGAGGGCGGGGGCGCGCTGATCGCAGGTTTGCGCTATGGCGAGGGGACTCTTTATACAAAGGCTGGCGAGCGTCGACACATATACTGGCAGGGGCCTTCCATTGGCTATGATTTTGGTGCCGAGGGCGCAAAAACCATGATCCTCGTTTACAATCTGCACAATATAGAAAAGATGTATGGTCGGTTCGCCGGTGTTGACGGGTCTGCTTATCTTGTTGGCGGCGTTGGTGTGACGTTTCAAAAACGCGGCAATGTGGTCCTTGCGCCAATCCGCAGCGGTCTGGGGGTTCGCCTCGGGGCCAATGTCGGTTATCTGAAATATACCCGTCGTCCAACCTGGAACCCGTTTTAGCCTTCTTGCAGGCAAAAATATTGCAACCTGTCGGGAAAGCACAAGCGACAGTGCCTGGTGATTTGTTGTAACCTGATGTATAGTTAGCGACAAAACAGGAAAGAATCATCGCGGTTTTACGTAACACGCTGATCCGGGATGATGTTTTTAATAATTTCAGGAGCCCTGGAAGGTTATGGTTCAATCCGTTATGCTGGTCGCGCTCGGTTTTTTGCTGGCGACGCTTATATTCCTGCTTCTTTCGCCGGTCGTCTGGCGTCGGGCGGCCCGTCTTGCAACAAAACGACTGAAGTCTTCGCTGCCGATCTCCCTTACCGATTTCCATTCTGAAAAAGACCAGTTGCGTGCCGAACATGCGATTGAGGTCCGCAATCTTGAAGTCAGTCTGGAGGCGGCAAAGGAAAAAGCCGCGCAACAAATGGTGGATATCGGTCGCCAGCGGGCCGAAAATATGGAACTGACCAGACAGATCCGCGAGCTGCG
>JALXEI010000362.1:0-3701 GCA_027069645.1 Hyphomicrobiales bacterium | reverse complement strand
GTTCCGCGCTGTCCGAACGCAAAAGCCTGATCTCCGTTATGGAACAGACGCTGAATTCAAATGTGCCGCGGATGAAAGAGCGTATGGAAACCGAACTGGGAGCCAATATCCGGTTGAGTGATACGGTCGCAGTTCTCGAAAAGACATTGAAAAAAACCACACATCAGCTCGAGGAAGCTGACCGGGATCTCAAATTGCGCGAGGCCGAGATTCAGAAACTGCGTCAGGCCGTTTCCATCAAACCGCCTTCTGCGGGGGCGATGTTTACCCTCAACCGGGGGCGCAATGAGGGAGGATTTAAGCCGCTTGCCGGGGAAAAGCCCGTCGACCTCAAGGCGCTTGATCTTGTCGAAGGTGAAAAAGCTGCCGTCGCCTTGCAGAAAATGCATCATGAAAATCAGCAGTTGCGGGGTATTATCGCGCTCAACAAGGCAAAATTGAGCAAGGCGAGAGCCTTTGAAACAAAGGAAGTTCCGGCATTGCGCCGCGAACTGCGTCAGCTCGGGGCCGATCTGCTGCGTATGGCAGATGTGCCGGCGATGGAACAAAAGGCGGTCAGGAAGGATATGAAACCTCGGTCGGTGGTGGACAAGAAAGGGGTAAATCCTGATATTGCCAGGGTCAAAAGAAGCCTTGCCGACCGGTTGAAAACGGTTTCCAAACTTGGCGGTGAAGTGGATGCCTGAAGGGGGGAGTTCACTGCGGGACCGGCAAACGGGCAGTTTGACGGTCAAATCATTTCTGTCCGATAGCGAATATCAGGGATCGCGCCGAGGTCTTTTGTCAGCATCAGCATGCAACAGTTTTCGGCTCTGACCTTCGAGCATAAGTGCCGTCAGCCTTCCGCCATAAACCGCCGCTGTATCAATTCCAATGCGGTTATCGGCAATGTCGACATCCCTCATGGGGGTGTGGCCATGAATAATCACCTTGCCGAAATCCTTTTCCGAAAACAAAAAGCGGTCTCTGATCCACATCATGTCGCGTTCCAGCTGCTTGTCCAGTGGCCGGTCGGGATGAATACCGGCATGGACAAAAAAATAGTCACCGCACTGGAAACTGTTTTGCAGGGAATTGAAAAAGGCCAGATGTTCTGCGGGCAGGCGTGCCGCAAATAATTGTATCAGTTCGCGGGGCGTTTCCCGGTCATCAGGTTTTTCATCGCTTGCACGGTAGGAGGCCAGAGTTTCATAGCCGCCATTGCGCAACCAGAACAGTATCGGCAATTCTGTCTCCTGATCTTCCAGCGCATCCAGAAGCATGACCTCATGATTGCCCTTGAGAAATATTTTTTTAAAACCGGGGGGCAGCCTGTTTAACAGGTGATCAATAACCTGAGCAGAATGTGGTCCCCGATCAATATAATCACCGAGGAAAACGAGAAGTTTTCTTTTGACGCGGGTCCGTTTGGTCTCATCTCTTACAATTTGCTCCAGAAGTTGTTCAAGAAGATCAAGGCAGCCATGTATATCGCCAATGGCGTAAACGCGCGTATTTTCTGGAATGCCGGGTTTCATTGCTGCGGGATCCTGTTTATGAGTTTACGAGCTAATATTTATGTTGTCTGGTACAACTTCCTGCCGTGGAAAAACGACTGTCGAGCCCCAGTCCCTCGCCGTTCAACTGTCCCTTTTCAACAAGATGGAACAGGTGAGCAAGTACGGAAAGAGCCGCAGCGGATTTAACCTCGTCAGCGCTATCGGGATAGAGCAGGGGGACGAGTTCATCGACCCGGCTGCTTCCCTTTCGAACGAGATCAAGGATCGATTTCTCGCGCCATTGCCTGTGCAGGACATAGGCGCGCAACAGTTTTGCCGGCTGATGAACACGCCCGCCATGTCCGGGTAAATATAATGCGTCCTTGCGTTTCGACAGGCGCCCAAGTGAAGCCATATAGGCCTTCATATTGCCCTCCGGCGGCGCAATCACTGTCGTACTCCACGGCATGATATGATCGCCGGTAAAAAGAGCGTTTTCGTTCGGCAGGTAATAACAGATATGGTCGGGCGCATGGCCCGGCGTGTGAACAGCCTGCAAGGACCAGCTTTCCGTTTTGACAATGTCGCCGTCTGAAAGAGCGAAGTCCGGCCTGAACGAAATATCGGCGAAATCCGAAACGGGTTGCCCCCCGGCTCCCTTCCTGAAAGCCCCTCGCAATGCAGTTCCCGGACGCAGGGCACAGGTCACCGCACCGGTCCTTTCTTTCAGGCGCGCCAGCCCGCCGCAATGATCCCTGTGCGTATGTGTAAGAAATATTCTTGTCACCGTTTCACCATGCAGGGCGGCCAGAAGTTCATCTATGTGCGCATCATCATCGGGGCCAGGGTCGATGATCGCCACTTCTCCATGCCCCAGTATATAGACATTTGTCCCTTTGAACGTCAGCGGACCGGGATTTCGGGCGACAAACCGGCGCACCAGAGGCGACAGTGGCATTGCCACACCATATTCAAAGTCAATTTCAGAAGAAAACGGGTTTTCAGGAGCCATTTTGTCATATGCCTGAATGATGGTCGGGGTGGCGGGATTTGAACCCGCGACCTTCGCGTTCCGAACACGACACGCTACCAGACTGCGCTACACCCCGACAATTTCCGATCTGTTCCTGTTTTTCGCCCCTTGTGACTTCAGGGTGCAGGGAACAGGGGATCGTGACCCTGTCTGCCGACCAGAAAAAAACAATATAGCAAAAGCCGTCGGAGGATTCCACGATATTCTTTACCTGCCCCTGTGTGATATTTTTTCGCCGCGGTAAAATAGGCGTTGCAGCAACAGGATTGTATCGCTATGTTGCTGCATTGTGAACCGGCAACGGGCGGAATAGCGGCATTTTCCTTCCTGGCAAATAACCGGAATTATTGCCGTTTTCTCTTTTGGGGCGTAGCCAAGTGGTAAGGCAACGGGTTTTGATCCCGTGATTCGCAGGTTCGATCCCTGCCGCCCCAGCCATTCCCGTTTTTGACAAACGCCCCCCCGGTTTCCCGAAGGCTGTTTACTTCATTGCTGACTGCGCTGTATTGTCAACTGTTCTTTCCTGGTAAAAACGGGCATTTACAATCACCCTGTTCACTAACAGTCACCAATTTTAGTGGATTTAGTTGATTATTCTATATATATGTGACTGCTGGTCAGGCTTCGTCCGCTGTATTGGGAGTTATTGATGCGTTCTCTGGGTTTCGGGATCGAACGACTGGGGTTGTTACCCGTTCGCTATCCGTGGCAAACACTGGCCATTTTACTGGCGTTTACCGGCTTTTGTATCCTCGGATTGTTCAATCTCAAGCCCGAGGGACGATTGAGTGAACTTTATCGCGGGCAATCGGCCAATTATGCAGATTACGAAAAAATCAGCAAATTGTTTCCGGTCAGCGAACTTGATGTTTTGCTTCTGGTCAGCGGCAGGGATCTGTTGTCCCAAAAGACCCTCAATGACATACAGGCCATTCAGGAAGAGGTCGATTTTGTCGATGGCATCGACAATACCCTGTCGATGTTCTCACTGCGAGGAAAACCGAATACTGCCGGCAAGACCCCGCCCCTTTTCCCCGCCGAACTGAACAAGGCCTCCCGGGCAAAATACAAAAAGGTTCTGGAAGCGGTCGAAGAGCATCCCGACGTCTATGGCAACATGCTTTCGCGAAAAGCCGCAGATGGCTTGCAGACCGCCCTCATCATTGTCACCCTGAAAGAGGATGCGGTAA
>JALXEI010000361.1 GCA_027069645.1 Hyphomicrobiales bacterium | reverse complement strand
CCGGCTGATCCAAAGGCACCACCTGCTGCTACCAGCAATATCATATTAATTTTCATAAGCGTCCCGTAATTCCCTGCGTATTCAGTCTATGAGGATTTGACGAAAGCAAGGCTTGCCAGTTTGAGGATCAACAGAATCCACGGACTGCCATGCATGAACAGATCACCGATATCAATCAACCTGTGCAGATTTCCGGTTGATAACATGCGCAGTTTTTCCACCACATGAGGTTCGGGAACAAATGGTGCAAGCCCAATGGTCAGACACATGATGATGACAATATGAAAGGGGATGGCGTTCAACCATTGCATGTCTTTATCCTTTTCGGGATTCGTTAAAAGTCAATCCATCCTGCGCTTTTTGCGAAGGGCATCCCAGTAGTCAAGCCTTTTTTGAATTTCGCGCTCATAGCCGCGATTGACCGGGCTGTAATAAATCTGATCATCAAAATCGTCGGGAAAGTAGTTCTGACCGGAAAAACCGTCTTCACAATCGTGATCATACTGATAGCCCTTGCCATACCCTTCGCGCTTCATGAATTTTGTCGGGGCGTTAATAATATGAGATGGCGGGGGCAAGGAACCGGAGTTTTTTGCCGAACGCATGGCCGCCTTGTAAGCCGTGTAAACACTATTGGATTTGGGCGCTGTGGCCAGATAGACGGTGCATTGCGCCAGCGCCAGTTCTCCTTCGGGCGAGCCCAGAAACTGCCAGGCCTCTTTGGCAGCATTCGCCTGCACCAGGGCATGAGGGTCACCAAGGCCGATATCCTCGACCGCCATCCGCACCAGACGCCTCGCAATGAACATCGGATCCTCACCGCCTGTCAGCATGCGCCCCAGCCAGTAAAGCGCCGCCTGCGGATCGGATCCCCGAACGGATTTGTGCAGTGCGCTGATGAGATTGTAATGCCCCTCCCCGCCCTTGTCATAAAGGGGGGCGCGCCGCTGCACCAGTTCACCCAGCCTTTTGGGGTCAATCTCCTCCTGTTCATCAGGACATCCGCGCATCACATCCTCGACCAGGTTGAAAATGGCCCGCCCGTCTCCATCAGCCATGCTGATCAGGGTTTTTCGTGCCTTTTCATCAAGCGGCAATCTCTTTCCCAGATGTTTTTCCGCTTTTAGCAGTAATTTCTCCATCCCGCGATCATCTATACGTTTGAAAGTCAGAACGCTGGTGCGCGACAAAAGTGCCGGATTAAGTTCAAAGGAGGGGTTATCCGTGGTGGCCCCGACCAGCACAATGGTACCGTCTTCGAGATGAGGCAGAAAACTGTCCTGCTGGGATTTGTTAAAGCGATGAATTTCATCAATGAATAACAATGTGCCGATGCCATCCCGGCGACGCTGGCGGGCACGTTCAAAAACCTCGCGCAATTCCCTGACCCCGGAAAAAATAGCGGAAATCTGCTCGAAATAAAGATCGGTTTCATTTGCCAGCAAACGGGCAACAGTCGTCTTTCCTGATCCGGGTGGACCCCAGAATATCGTCGAACCGGTCTGACGGGATTTAACCATCGCCGCAAGGAAACCGTTTTCCCCCAGCAAATGCTCCTGCCCGACAACATCATCGAGCGTTTGCGGTCGCAGACGATCTGCCAGCGGGCGTGGCGCATCCATTTCAAGTCCGGCATTTTCAAACAGATCGCCCATACCCGTTGCTTTCAAGCTAGCGACCAAGTCTGAGAGAAAGAATATTTTCTCCCCGTTTGATCATAAAACGCCAGTAACCCGGATCATCGCGCAATATATCAACCAACCCGGCAACGCTTTCAACCTCAACACCGTTTATCTCCAGCAGAATGTCCTTGCGGGTCAGTCCAATCTGTCGCGCCACAGAGCGACGTACCGTTTTCATCACAACAACACCGGACTGGTCATTCATCGACATCTCTTCAGCCAGTGCGGGAGAGAGATTGGCAACAACAGCGCCGGAGAACGGAGAGTTTCCCCTTAACCGTGTTTCATTTCGCGGGGGAATTTCCGGCGCCCTGACAAGTCGCACCTTTTTTTGCAGGGTACGGCCACGGCGCCAGATGGTCAGGTTGGCAACGCCTCCGGTTCCATTTATAGTGAAATGATAGCGAAAGACCCTTGCGTCCAGAACTGAGTGTCCGTTGATCGACGTAATGACATCACCGACACGCAGCCCCGCATTCCTCGCCGGACTTTGGTCCGCAAGGAGCGCGATATAAACACCTGTCGCCTGAGGTAACTGTAATCCTTCGGCTATTTCCGCAGTTACCGTTTTGACAGTTCCACCAAACCAGGGACGCTGCACCGTATGTCCGTTTCGCGCGGAATTGACCACAAGCGAAACAAGGTTTGAAGGAATGGCAAAGCCGATACCCAGTGAACCGCCCGATTTCGAATATATTGCCGTATTGATTCCAACCAGTTCCCCTTTCATATCAACAAGCGCCCCACCGGAATTCCCGGGATTGATGGCCGCATCCGTTTGAATGAAATACTGGTTATCTCCTTTCCCGATTCCGGTCCGTGCCAGCGCCGAGACAATACCACTGGTCACGGTCTGGCCAACACCAAACGGATTACCCATCGCCAGAACCAGATCACCGACTTCCAGTTGATCCGAATTGGCGATCTTTAAAAAAGGAAATTTACGACCATTCGAGCGAATTTTGAGAACGGCGAGATCGTCCTTTTTGTCACGCAGCAAAATGTCGGCCTTGAATTCCTGCCTGTTGGGCAATGCCACCTTTATTTCATCACTGGTCGCCCGTTCAATGACGTGAAAGTTGGTAACAACCAGACCATCCGCAGAAACAATAACTCCGGAGCCCAGAGAGCTTTCTATACGTTCTCTTGGCACCCCGAATCCGCCGCCAAAGAAATGTCTGAAAAACGGATCATTTGCAAACGGATTAAGCCGTCGTCTGCTTCTGGTGCGGTGGCGAACATAGACATTGACGACCGCCGGCAAGGCCTGCTTGACGACAGGGGCATAGGAATAGTTGATCGCGATCCGGTCAGAGGGGACAATACGTTGTCTGGCCTCGGCATTGATGGCAATTGATGCACCCGGTAATACTGAAAGCACAAGGACAGCCAGAAAGGGGAGCCTGAACTGTAATAATCCGGAAGCAGAATTTGAATTATTGGGCGTTGGGATCATTGTGTACCTTGCCTCTTGAACACATGGGAGACCTGTATAAAGCTTTTTGAAGTTTAACCAGGAAATAGACTAAATGAAGAGGCAGGCAAAAAAAAGCGGCTCAACGAGCCGCCTTTTATTTTCTGGATCATGAACAGGGCCGGAAAGCTACGCAGCGTTTGCCTCAACATTTTCACTGTCCCGGCTTTGAACCGGACCGCTATCTTTTCCTTTTGCCTCTACATCCCGGTCAACAAGCTCGATGACAGCGCGCGGGGCGTTGTCACCAAACCGGTAACCGGCACGCATAACCCGGCTATACCCGCCCGGACGATCCTTGTATCTTTCGCCAAGTACGTCGAACAGCTTTTTGACCATCGCATCGTCGCGCAATCTGGCAAACGCCTGACGTCTGGCGTGTAAATCGCCACGTTTTCCAAGTGTAATCAAACGGTCAATAATCCGTTTAAGCTCCTTTGCCTTTGGCAAAGTCGTAATGATCTGCTCATGCTTGATCAGGGCAGCCGCCATATTGGCAAACATCGCCTTGCGATGACTTGCCGTTCTGTTCAGCTTTCGTCCTTTTTTACGGTGACGCACGACGTCTCTCCTCCAGGTCACATATAACGGACACTGCCGAAATATAGATGGGTTATTTCTGTTGGTTGAGGATCAATACTGATCTTCATATCGTTTGGCCAGTTCTTCAATATTGTCCGGTGGCCAGTTGGGAACTTCCATCCCCAGATGCAGCCCCATTGTAGCCAGCACCTGTTTAATCTCGTTCAGCGACTTGCGTCCGAAATTCGGAGTGCGCAGCATCGCGGCCTCGCTCTTTTGAATAAGATCGCCAATATAAACGATATTGTCGTTTTTCAGACAATTGGCCGAACGCACCGAAAGCTCGAGTTCATCAACCTTTTTGAGCAGGGCTGCATTGAAAGCGAGTTCGGGTTCCTTGGCCTCTTCCGCGACCACTTCAGGCTCTTCGAAGTTCACAAAAATCGTTAGCTGGTCCTGAAGGATACGAGCAGCAAATGCTATGGCACTTTCCGGCGTTACAGACCCGTCGGTTTCCACATGCATTATCAGCTTGTCATAATCCAGAACCTGCCCCTCGCGGGTATTCTCGACATGGTAGGAAACCTGACGAACCGGGCTGTAAAGACTGTCGACCGGAATGAGACCGATCGGCGCGTCTTCAGGCCTGTTCTGATCGGCTGTCTGATATCCCTTGCCTGTATCAGCAGTAAATTCCATATGGAGAACCGTATCTTCGTCCAGCGTACATATCACCTGTTCGGGATTGAGGATTTCAACTTCCGATCCGGTTTCGATATCTCCGGCGGTGACAACGCCCTGCCCTTCCTTGTGAAGGATCATGCGTTTGGTCCCCTCGGAATGGATACGAAGCGCAATCCCCTTGATATTCAGGACAATATTTGTGACATCTTCACGCACACCTGATATCGAGGAAATCTCATGCAACACGCCGTCAATGTGCACAGATGTAATCGCAGCCCCTTGCAGGGATGACAGCAATACCCTTCTCAGGGCATTTCCAAGTGTTGTCCCGAAACCGCGCTCCAGCGGTTCTGCTACAATTGTTGCAACCCGTTCGATATCGCCCTTTGAGCTGACGTCAAGCCTGGTCGGCTTGATCAATTCCTGCCAGTTATTCTGAATCACCTGCACCACCTCTATATCCAATAAACCCGCATAAACAGAAATGTCCCGAACCGGCTACCGGAAAACCGCATCAGGGAATCACTGCCCCGACAACCAGCTAAACCCGCCGCCTCTTGCGTGGACGGCATCCGTTATGGGGAATGGGTGTGACATCACGAATGGACGTGATCTGAAAGCCGATGGCCTGCAAGGCCCGAAGAGCCGACTCGCGCCCGGAACCCGGCCCCTTGACCTCGACTTCCAGTGTTCGCATGCCATGTTCCTGGGCCTTTTTGCCTGCGTCTTCTGCGGCCATCTGTGCCGCATAGGGGGTCGATTTACGAGATCCCTTAAAGCCCATCGTTCCGGCCGTGGACCAGGCAATTGCATTACCCTGCGCATCTGTAATGGTTATCATGGTGTTGTTAAAAGTCGCACTGACATGGGCAACACCGGTACTGATATTTTTCCGCTCGCGCCGTTTGATACGCGCCTTTTCCTTCGCCATATTCTGTTTCCGTCTTTTTCACTCTCGTCACATGACAAGGAGTCACACGAGAAAGTATTATTGAGCCTATTTCTTCTTGCCGGCAATGGCCTTGGCCGGTCCCTTGCGGGTCCGGGCATTGGTATGTGTCCGCTGTCCGTTGACCGGCAGACCCCGACGATGGCGCAGGCCCCGGTAACATCCCAGATCCATCAACCGCTTGATGTTCATAGCCGTCTGTCGCCGCAGATCACCTTCAACAAGATAATCTGCATCAATCACCTCACGAATCTGAATAACTTCACTATCCGTAAGTTCATTCACCCGCCGTTCTTCGGGAATCCCGACTTTTTTGCAGATATCCCTGGCAAATTTGTCCCCGATCCCGTGAATATAGCGCAAGGCGATAACCACGCGCTTGTTTGTCGGGATGTTCACACCAGCTATACGAGCCACCTTGTTCTCCTGTCCTGCTCCTGACTTCCCTGTACGAAGCCCCCGAGAGCGCCCTGTTTTCCATTATCACTGAAATTATCCCTGCATGTCATACAAAGTTTCAGACAACGGATAAAAATGCAAGACCGGCCACCGGTATATTTCTACCGTTGGCCGGATATGCGGATTTTTCGTGAATTGAGAGCCTTTCTAGCCGATTTCGGCAACAGGCGTCAACTCTTTAGACCCGTCAATTGACTGTTCAGGTCGCTTCTTTCAACATCAGGAAAGAATATCCAGCATCTGTTTCGTTACATCATCAATCGCGGCCATGCCGTCAATTGATTTCAGCTTGCCGGTTTTCCCGTAATAATCAACCAGTGGAGCCGTTTGTTCATGATAGGCAACCAGTCGCGAACGTACGGTTTCCTCATTGTCATCAGCACGACGTACGAAATTACTGCCACCGCATTTGTCACATACACCTTCGGTCGCCGGTTTCTTGAACTCGTCATGATAACCTTCGCCGCAATCTCCGCAAGTGGAACGCCCGGTAATACGTTTGATCAACGGGTCATCCTCGACTTTCATCTCGATCACAACATCTAGCGTCTTGCCCTTTTCTTCCAGCAATCTGTCAAGCGCTTCAGCCTGGGCAACTGTGCGTGGAAAGCCATCAAGAATGAAGCCGTTCTGACAATCATCCTCATCAATCCGGTCAGAGATAATCCCGATCACCAGATCATCGGACACAAGGCCACCACTGGCCATAACTTCTTTTGCCTTCAGCCCCACTTCGGTTCCGGCGGCGACAGCAGCACGCAGCATATCGCCGGTTGACAGCTGAACGAGTCCTTTGGCCTCTTCAATACGTTTGGCCTGTGTGCCCTTTCCCGCCCCGGGAGGGCCAAGTAATATAATATTCATCGCCTGCGTGCTCCTTTTCTCAATTTGGCTTTTTTAATCAAACCTTCATACTGGTGCGCGAGGAGATGGCTTTGAACCTGTGCAACCGTGTCCATTGTAACACTGACCACAATAAGCAATGAAGTGCCACCAAAATAGAAAGGCACCGCAGCATAGGAAATCAGAAATTCCGGCAGAATACATACAAGTGCCAGATATGCCGCCCCCGCAACCGTAACTCTGGTTAAAACATAGTCGATATATTCTGCCGTCCGTTTACCGGGTCGTATACCGGGAATGAAGCCGCCATATTTCTTCAGATTATCAGCCGTTTCGTCAGGATTGAAAACGATAGCCGTATAGAAGAAGGCAAAAAACAGAATCATCAGAACATAACTCAAAAGATAAAGGGGCTGCCCGCGTCCAAGCAACGCCGTTATATTTGTCAGCCAATCGGGACCGCCCGCGGAGAAATTGGCAACCGTAATGGGCAACAGCAACAGTGATGAGGCAAAAATAGGGGGAATAACACCCGCTGTATTCAGTTTCAGTGGCAGGTGAGAGCTGTCACCCTGAAACATTTTCTTGCCGACCTGACGTTTGGGATACTGGATAAGCAGCCGTCTTTGTGCCCGTTCCATGAATACAATAAAAGCGATGACCAGAAAAACCATCACAATAAGGCCAATGAGCAACCCCGCTGACAACGTCCCCCTGCGGGATAATTCCAGAGTCCCCACCAGTGCGGAAGGCACTCCGGCAACAATACCGGCAAAAATGATAAGGGATATGCCGTTACCGATTCCTCGTGCCGTGATCTGCTCTCCCAGCCACATCAGAAAAACGGTCCCGCCCACCAGCGTAATAACGGCGGTAATGCGGAAAAACCAGCCAGGGTCGGTTACAACATTCCCGGCACCTTCAAGACCGACGGCAATACCGTACGCCTGGAGTGCCGCAAGAATAACCGTACCATAGCGTGTATACTGGTTTATTTGCTGGCGTCCCTGCTCACCCTCCTTTTTGAGCTGTTCAAGGTGAGGCGAAACCGTTGTCATCAACTGTATGATAATGGAAGCCGAAATATACGGCATGATATTCAGGGCGAAAATCGCCATGCGCTCCACGGCACCCCCGGCAAACATATTGAACATGCCAAGAATACCTGATTCGTTTTGTTTGAACAGCTGTTCCAATGCTGACAGATTGATCCCGGGCAAAGGAATATAGGTCCCGAGGCGATAAACCAGAAGGGCACCAAGCGTAAACCAGATGCGTTTTTTCAGTTCAGTTGCCTTGCTGAACGCCGACAGATTTATGTTGGAGGCAAGTTGTTCTGCTGCCGATGACATCCCTTGATTTCCTGACTGGCTTTTTCGAGCCCCACATGCCGAAACCCGACTGACAAAAAGCGAGCTTTGCCAAAACGGCGGATCGGACAGATATAACAGATATGATATTCAGGGTGCGCCTCCCCTGATCATACCATGATTAATCTTTTTTGGTATTCTTTCTGCGCTTTTCAAGGCGCCAGTCAACCTTGTCCTTTTGCGCTGCCGGTGTTTTCGGCATTTCGACAAGCTTCACTGTTCCTCCAGCCTTTTCAACGGCTGCAATCGCTCCTTTTGAAGCACCTGTAACCTCAAACCTGACAGCTGTTTTCAGTTCACCATTTCCCAATAACCTGACGCCATCCCTGGCGCGCCGGACGACACCGGAAGAAACGAGAACGTCAACCGTTACGGGATTGCCTGTATCAATCTGTCCCGCATCGATCGCCCCCTGAATCCGGTCGAGATTCACAACATTGAACTTCCTGCGAAACGGGCTGTTGAAGCCGCGCTTGGGCAATCGCATGTGAATAGGCATCTGACCGCCTTCAAAACCTTTGATAGCCACACCGGAGCGGGACTTTTGTCCCTTGTGACCGCGACCGGCCGTTTTTCCGGTTCCGGACCCGATGCCTCGTCCAACGCGTTTGCGTTTTCTCGTTGCCCCCGGATTATCTCTCAGTTCATTGAGCCGCATGGTCCAACATTCCTTAAATTCGTTTCAGAGCGGTGTCTTTTCCCGCTATTGTTCATCGATTACTCGCACCATATGCGAAACCTTATTGATCATGCCACGAACAGCCGGGGTATCTTCCAGGGTCCGCTTGCGACTGATCTTGCCAAGGCCCAACCCGACCAGGGTCTGCAACTGGTCTTTTGGACGCCGGATCGGACTGCCGGTCTGAATAACAGTTATGGTTTTTGCTGTTTTCGCCATTGTTAGTTCTTTCCTGCTCTAGCCTTCCTGGGGCGTTGCTACTTCGCTAACACCGTCACGACGACGACCGACGATATCACTCACCTTGAGACCACGGCGAGCCGCCACCGAACGCGGGCTGTCCTCGCGTTTCAGGGCATCAAAAGTTGCCCTGATCATATTATAGGCATTTGAAGTCCCTATCGACTTTGCCACCACATCCTGCACACCCAGCATCTCAAAAACAGCGCGCATGGGGCCGCCGGCAATTATTCCGGTCCCGGGAGGAGCGGCGCGCATGATCACCCTGCCGGCACCGTGACGACCGGCGACATCATGATGCAAGGTCCGTCCCTCGCGAAGGGGAACGCGTATCAGCGTCTTGCGGGCATCATCAGTCGCCTTGCGAATGGCCTCGGGAACCTCCCGCGCCTTGCCATGACCAAATCCGACCCGGCCCTTCTGATCTCCGACCACCACAAGTGCCGCAAACCCGAAACGTTTGCCGCCTTTTACAACCTTGGCAACACGATTGATGTGTACCAGTTTGTCGAGAAATTCGGGCTCGCGATCATCACGACCGCGGCCTCCGTCCCGTCCACCTCTGTCTCTGCCGTCACCACGTGCCAACTTGCTCATCCTTTCAAAACAAAAATGCCCGGCCAAAACCGGCCTTTAACGGGCGTAAAAAGCTAGAAATTCAATCCGCCTTCGCGCGCAGCTTCGGCCAAAGCCCTGATCCGTCCATGATAGACAAATGCACCACGGTCAAAAACGACTTCTTTCACTCCGGCCGCAATGGCTTTCGAGGCGATCAGTTTTCCGACTTCACCCGCAGCGCTGATTGTGCTGCCACTTTGAAGTTTGCCCTTGAGGTCCTTGTCAAGTGTCGAAGCCGCAACAAGAGTCACCCCCTTTGTGTCATCAATAATCTGTGCATAGATATTCTGACTCGATCTGTAAACCGAAAGTCTGGCTCTTGTGTTTTCATTTCGTCGCAGGGACTTGCGTACCCTGTGACTGCGTTTTCTCAAAGTCGCTTTAGTGGATGACATTTGTCATATTCCCTGATCCTGAACGCGGCAGCGCCAATGGCCCTGTTCGCTTTTCCCTGTTACAGCCGCAAGGCTGCCA
>JALXEI010000360.1:2659-3021 GCA_027069645.1 Hyphomicrobiales bacterium | reverse complement strand
ATTCTCGACAAGGCCCTTGCCAAAAGCATGAACGATATCGAATAAAAACGACCCTGCCTTTTACAGACAGGGCCGTTTTTTGTTATCCTGGTGCAACGGGATCAGTTCGCCTGTTGCGGGCTTCCGGGAGCTACCGGATCAATAAAGATCGTAGCGCAGACCGATTTTGAATTCATGGGTCATGATATCATCGAAGTCGATGATCGAATCGGTATTGGCGCCGGCGGCCAGAGAGGGGTGTGTATAGTTGAATTTGACGCTGGCATCTCCGAGATAGGAGAATTTGTAGCCGACATCAAGAAAGAAGCCCCGGCCCATATTGACACTGACACCGGCCATCAGATCAGCCGCAAAACTGCTGG
>JALXEI010000360.1:1555-2649 GCA_027069645.1 Hyphomicrobiales bacterium | reverse complement strand
AATTGGTAAAGGAACTGCCATTGAAGTCGAGATTGTGAAAGGCCCAGCCAACCCCGCCGCCGATATAGGGAGACCAGCGGCTCTTCGGTGCAAAATCATAGACGGCATTGAGCATGATCGTGGTCGATGACAGTTCAAGCGGAATGGTCCCCAGATTGGTCAGCGCGGGAACACCGGCGGGTGTTCCGGTGACAAAGGTACTGCTTGATTCGCGACGATAGTCGACATCAAGACCCAGTCGGATATTCGGGGTGACATAGCGACCGAAACCGGCGCTGAATGAATAGATATTGTCAAAATCGACACCGCCGACATCAAACAGTCGATCGGCAGAATTGCCGTGACCGTCCATATCGGTATAGCGACCGATCCCGACATCGCCGCGAATATACCACTCCGCATATTCCTGATAGCCGGTGGCCTCGGGCAAAACAATCTCCTGCCCGACAACGGGGTCCTTGAGGCTGCCGGCCGGGGGGGCATAGATGTCTGCTGCCATTGCAGCAGTGGATACTGTGGCCAGAGCAAGGCTTCCGGCGATGTTTACAGCGCGTTTATACATGTTCAATGTTCCTTCATACTGCCTCTGAGGGCAGTGAAACCGATCTTTTGTCACCCGACAGGTCGTGCGCAAAACGGGGCGGACCGGTCCGGGTAAATGTCATTACGCGATACATGTTTCAAAATGGAACAATGGCAGTTTATGTTTAACAGCCGCTTAATTGAGCTTTTGTAGAGAAATGTGGTCCGCGAAAAGAGGCCTCCCGGGGGAGGCATTAACGGGATATTTTCAGACCATTGCGCAGGGCAATGCTGCGCGGTGTTGCCAGCGAGCGATAACCGCTATAATGCGCATTGGCGGCAGGCCTTTGCAGCGCGGCATTACGCAATCGTCCGTTGTAGTTGCGCGGGCCGCTGAAGGTCTGAACGATTTTTGGCCCGTCGGGTGTTTCCATGATTTCGGGAACAAAGATTTTGTAGGGCGGGCAGATTTCCCGGGCCCCGATTTTCGGGTTTTTGGAGGCAAAAGCGGCATTGACGAGATAGCGCCGTTCACAAACATCGATTTTGGGCGGAATATTGGTGATTTCAAA
>JALXEI010000360.1:0-1545 GCA_027069645.1 Hyphomicrobiales bacterium | reverse complement strand
ATCCGAGCCTCTTTTGAGGTCCTGCCAGAACGCGGCCCATCTGCCTTTGCCGTATTTTTTCATATTCTCGTCGGTCATGCGGAAGGGCAGGGCCTGAACCTGGAATTCCTTCTGACCGCCTGCAAAGGCCTCGCGGGCGATGGCATAGATCTCCTCGATCAGCACATCCGTCATGGCATAGCATCCGGCCGAGCGACAATTGCCATGTACCATGAGAAAGTCACCTGTGCGATTATAGGCGCGGTCGAGCCTGTTGGGATAGCCAAGGTTGAAGGACAGATGATAGCTGGAATTGGGATTCATCTGTCTGGCGCTAACCGTATAAAACCCTTCGGGGGCCTGCTTGTCGCCCTGTTTTAACTTGGGCCCAAGCTTGCCGGACCAGCGGCAAATCGGATAGGTTTTCAGCAGCGCGTAACGACCGTCATCGCGCTGTTTCCAGATCTCAAGTTGCGATTCATGCTTGAAAATACGCATGAATATCGGGGCGTTTTTTTTCAGGCCCATTTTTTTCATCAGATCGAGGGTTTCTTGCGGAATGGGCATATTGGCGGGCGAAACGCCGCCACCACAGGCTGTCAGAGTGAAAGCTGCAATGAAAAGGGTGGCGATTGTCAAAAAACGGTAAAGCATACTGATTTACTGGCCCACGCTTTGTATTTTTTATCGGCAACCGGTTACAATAACGCAATCCGTGAATCCGGCGAAAACTGCCACAGCCTGTTTTGCATGACCTTGCACAAGTCAATCGCCGATCCCGCCCAATCTTCGGCCCGGGGTCTCGCAGGTGCTGTTATGCATGATCCGGTATTTACTATAACGCATATCACCGGCAAGGTCACTCACCGGTGCTTGTCTTCATCAATAAAAGCTTAACCTCTTGTCCAAAATGGGGCGCTCCCCCTTTTTCGGGATCGTCCGGTGCAATGGGTCAATATCAAGGGTGGTTGGTATAACATCTTGATCTCAGGATAAAAACACCTCATAAGTCGCCCTGGAAGGGCTGAAACAACAACGGGGGAATCGGGTTTGAGGGTGCAATCAGGGCGACTTGTAACAATTATAGGCGGCTCCGGTTTCGTTGGACGCTATGTTGTACGCTTGCTGGCGCAAAAGGGCTGGCGTATCCGGGTGGTGTGCCGCCATCCGGAACAGGCTGGCTATCTGCAACCGCTGGGGGGTGTCGGGCAAATCGGCACCATTGCCGCCAATATCCGCGATACGCCGTCCATTCGCCGGGCCATTGCCGGTTCGGATGCCATTGTCAATCTTGCCGGCATCCTGTCGCCGCGCGGGGCCCAGACCTTTGACGAGGTACATGTCGAGGGCGCGCGTCGCATTGCCGAGGCGGCGAGGACATTTGAAATTTGCAACTATGTGCATGTATCCGCTCTCGGGGCCAATCCGCGCTCAAAGGCCCGCTATGCCCGCAGCAAGGCACTGGCGGAAACGAGGGCGCTGGGGGCCTGTCCCAAAGCCGTGGTTTTGCGCCCTTCGATTATTTTTGGCGAAGAGGACGATTTTTTCAACCGCTTTGCCGCAATG
>JALXEI010000359.1 GCA_027069645.1 Hyphomicrobiales bacterium | reverse complement strand
AAATTGTCGGTTTGCGGATACGCCAACAGGTTCCAATGGCCTGATCATTGTGTGTAACCCGCAAGGCTGCGGCGTATGGATCCCCGCCTTCGCGGGGATGACTTTTTTGTTGCCTGAAATCAGAAAGATACAATATCGCTTAACCATAATCGGGGTTAAAAACAAAGGTATATCACTTGTGGCCCCGGGCCCCGGCTCAAGGCCGGGGAGCAGACTGTTTTATAAACCTGACAATAATATAAAGGTCATTCATTTTGCATTCCGTTCCGACTTGCCAGACTTTTCTGCAAGCCCTATATAGCAGGAAGGGAGGTTGGCCTGGACGTATTCCTCGCCAACCGGGTCAGGTCCGGAAGGAAGCAGCCCTAACGAGATTCGATACGGGTCAGTGTCCAGCCTCCTGCTTTCATGTTGTCTTCTCTGCAAGCGGACTGCAAGTCGGTCAGGATATCTGAAAGGTTATTCCTGAAGAGATGTTTTTGCAGCGTGCATCCAGTTGTCCACGGATCATTTTTCCTTTATGATCGAGAACAGGAAATGATATTCCGGGGTTTGGATGCGCTATTTTTTTACGTTTGTAATTGTCAGTTTCATTATCGCCGGTATGTGGTTGCTAAATCGCTACGGTTCGCAAATATTTCCCGACCCGGAAATGATGGCCTGCGTTGAAAACAGACCCGGTTACACGATGGAAGGATGTAACAGGGCGATCAGCGGCGGGCGTTTATGGCGCCGACAAAAGGCTCTTGCCCACAATCATCGTGGTAACCTGTATCTGCAAAACAGGGGGCTCGACAAGGCGCTCAACGATTACAATGAAGCGGTTCAACTCGTTCCGAACCTGGGCATTGCCTATCTCAATCTGTGCAATGCCTATCTGTTAAAAAACAAAATCGATCTGGCGCAAGCGGCGTGTGAAAAAGGCCTGACTCTGGAGCCGGACAGAGCTTTGACGCATGTTTTTACAGGATCGGTATATGGTGCAAAAGGAGACTACACCAAAGCATTAAAGCACTTTGCGTTTGCTCTTAGACTTGATTTTGGAAGTTTTCCAGCCTGGCTGGAAAGGTGCAAAACCTGGATAAAGCTTGTCGAATACAAAAAAAGTGATGCGGATTGTACGAGAGCCATTGAATTAAAACCCGGTGAGGCCGAGCCTTATTTTTTACGTGCTTTTGGCAGATTGCAACTGGGATATCACAGTGACAGCCTCAAGGATGTGCAAAAATCAATTGCCCTCAATCCGCGATTTGCAAAAAGCCATGCACTGTTGGCGGCGGTTTATCTCGCCTTGAAGAAATATGAGGCGGCGAATCAGAGTCTCGACAGGGCGCTGAAACTGAATGCCAATGACCCCTTGTCATATTATACGCGCGGGCGCTTGCATGCCCTGTTGCAGAAAAACGAGGAAGCCCTGCAAGACTTTCGCAAGGCTTATGCCCTTGATCCGGCGCTTGCAGCGGCCAGGGAGGGTATGGCTGAAATAATGATTCGGACTGGTCGCCTTGATGATGCCCTCGCAGCCTTGGCCGAAGTTATACAAAAAAAGCCGAAATCTTCCAGGGCCTATCGCGGGAGGTGTGCTATTTTCGCGGTAAAACAGGCATATGACAAAGCGCTGGAGGCTTGTGACAAAGCGGTCAGGGTCGGCCTGTTTGATTCGGAAGCCTGGGGTCTGCGTACCGGTGTTTTGCTCGCAAAAAAGGATCTGCAAGGAGCGATCGAAAGTTGCAGGCAGGGCGCAAGGGTAATTCCGCGACACTATCTCTATTATGCAAATTGCGGGCGTGCCTATCGGTTTAAAGGTGATCGGGATGAAGCTCTGGCCCATCTTAACAGCGCGATAGATCTTAACCCGTCTGCGTTGGCCGCGCTTGACAACCGTGCCCGTATTTATGCGGAGCAGGGCAGATGGGACCTGAGTGCAAGAGATCACAGACAAATCGTTGAGCGCAGTCCCAAACTGGTCGCATCGGTCATTAACAACTATGCCTGGGCGCTATACAAGGATGGTCGCGCGGCCAAGGCTCGTCCCTATGCAGAACAAGCTGTAAAGCTTGATCCGAAGGCTGATTATGCCTGGGGAACCCTGGGTGAAGTTCTCGAAGCTCTTGGTGAAAATCAAAAAGCTGTCGATTGTTATAAAATATCAAATGCACTTGATCCAAAGCATCAGATGAGCCGCAATCATCTCGTTCGTTTGGGGATTATCAGATAACCTGGGCTGCTACCGTTTTTTACGGGGGAATTCCGAGGGATATAAGTGTTGCCCCCCGCGTTGCACACGCTTAATATCCAAAACATGAGCGATATTGAAAAGCTGCGCAATATCGGCCCCAAATCGGCAAGAATGCTTAAAGAAGTCGGTATTGCAGAGATTGGTGATCTGCGCAAAGCCGGTTGCGTCAATACTTTTCAACGCCTTCGTTTTTTATACCCCGATCAGGTTTCGCTCAATTTCCTGTGGGCCATGCATGCGGGATTGCAGGGGCGGGACTGGCGTGACCTGAGCCAGGAAGAGAAGGACAGCTTGAAAGAGGAACTTGCAGCGCGGGACAAGCCTGCTTAATGTCATTTCATGAGCAAAAAAAGCAAAACCTCGAAAAAGTCTGCCAAAGCTGCTGTCGATCAGCCGTCCTATATGGTGCTGGCGCGCAAATACCGGCCCTCGAATTTTGATGAACTGATCGGTCAGGAGGCGATGGTTCAGACGCTGGCCAATGCCTTTAAACTGGGGCGCATTGCCCAGGGGTTCATGCTGACCGGGGTGCGCGGCGTCGGCAAGACAACGACGGCCCGCATTCTGGCCCGGGCGCTCAACTATCAGCCGCAGGGCAGCGAGGTGGCGGACAGTACCCCGACCATTGACATGCCGGAAACGGGTGTGCATTGCGAGGCCATCATGGAAAGCCGTCATGTGGATGTGCTGGAAATGGACGCCGCGTCTCATACCGGCGTCGATGATATTCGCGAGATAATCGAAAGTACGCGCTACAAGCCGATTTCGGCGCGCTACAAGGTGTATATCG
>JALXEI010000358.1 GCA_027069645.1 Hyphomicrobiales bacterium | reverse complement strand
TGAATCATGCTACAACAAGAACAGCCTCGAGGTCTACGTAGTTTTTACATATTTCACAATAAAATTAAGTATGCTCAAATAGATATGGTGAATGTTAGTATGTATACGTAATATCAGGCTAGTCACCATCATCATTATTAAATCTTTGAATAATTCCAATTTGAGCAACGGCAAAGATCATCGTCATTGATATAAAGCCGAATACTTTTATTTTTATCCATATATCAGTAGAAAAATTGCGCCAGACAACCTCGTTAAGAACAGCCAGAAAGGCAAAAAACAGCGTCCAGCGCCAGGTCAGAATACGCCAGCCTTCCGGTGTCAGAGAGAAAGCCTCGTCAAACAATATTTTTAGAAAGGGTCTGTTCAGCAACAGTCCGGTTCCCAGCACCATTGCAAACAGCAGATAGATGAAGGTCGGCTTCATTTTCAAAAAGGTCTCGTCGGCCATATACAGGGTCAAACCGCCAAAAATCATCACCAGAACCGCCGTCACCAGCGGCATGGTGGGCAGTTTTTTAAAAATCGCAAAACTGGCCGCGAGGGAAAGCAGCGTCGTCACCATCAGGGCCGCCGTTGCCGGAAAAAAAGCGTTTCCCTTGCCAGCCACAACCTGCGGCAAAAAGGCGTCAAAAACAGCCGGGTGCCCGCCGGCAATATACCAGACGGAGAAGAACACAATCAACGGTCCAAGATCCAGAAGCATTTTGACAAGTTGCATGAACAAACTCTTTCATTCTCTTCGGTTGCCCTCGCGCACAAGGCGCCGGTTCCAAAACTTCGGACACATGTCCTTCAACAGCCGCAATCCCGCTCAGGTCTGTGCAATGGCCCGGGCGAATTCCGATGCGCTAAAGGGCTGCAAATCCTCTACCCCCTCGCCGACGCCGATGAAATGCACCGGCAAACCAAACCTGTCGGCAATCGCCACGAGAATCCCGCCGCGCGCCGAACCGTCCAGCTTTGTCATCACCAGACCGGTGACATCCACCGCCTCGCCAAACACCTCGGCCTGACTGACGGCATTCTGCCCCGTCGTTGCATCAAGCACAAGCAGGACGGCATGGGGCGCATTTTCGTCCTGCTTTTTCATCACCCGGACAATTTTTTTCAGCTCATCCATCAGGTGGCTTTTGTTCTGCAAACGCCCGGCCGTATCCATCATCAGCACATCAACCCCGGCCTCTTTGGCTTCCTTCATGGCCTCGAAGGCCAGCGAGGCGGCATCCGAGCCCACAGCCCGGGTGACCACCGGCGCGCCGGTACGCTCGCCCCAGATCTGCAACTGCTCCACCGCCGCCGCCCGAAATGTATCCCCGGCAGCCAGCATGACCTTTTTTCCTTCATCGGAAAGCTTGCGCGACAGTTTGCCGATGGTGGTGGTCTTGCCAGCCCCGTTGACCCCCGCCATCAATATCACGAAGGGTTTGGCATCGTCGTCAATTTCCAGCGGACGCGCCACCGGCTCCAGAACCTTTTCAACTTCACTGGCCAGCACCTCGCGCACTTCCTGCGGAGAGATGTTTTTGTCCAGTCGGCTGGCCGCCAGACGATCGGTAATGCGCATGGCCGTCTCGACCCCGAGATCGGCCTGAACAAGGATATCCTCCAGTTCCTGCAAGGCCTCTTCATCAAGCCTGCGTTTCGTGAAGATGCCGGAAATACCCTCGCCAAGGCGCGAGGAGGACTTTGTCAGTCCCTTTTTCAGACGCCCGAACCAGCTACGGGGTTGCCCCTGTTCATCTCCGGATTTTTCCACCGGCTGGCTTTTGCCCGGATCATCGCTCACCGGCGTCTGTTTTTCCCGGTCGGCGCGATCAGAGTCCGATACGCTGTCATCCTGTCGGGAGGATTTGCTCCCGAACATGCGCCCCAATAACCCTTTTTTCGGGGCTTTGTTTTTGTTGTCGTCTTCACTCACCGAACGCCCTCCTGCGCCAGACTGTCCTGCCGATCACCAACCGGTGGAACGGAACACCCCCGCAGGATATGCCGGTCGGAAATACCGGTGACCCGCGCCCGGATAATCTCGCCCGCGGCAAAATCCCGCTCAAGGCCGATTTCGGCAAAATGAGGCGTGCGCCCCATATGGTCCCGCTCGACCAGCACGTCCTGCACCGTCCCTTTCAGGCTGTGAAGATAGAGATTCCGGCGACGCTCTCCCGCCTCCCGCAAACGTCTGGCCCGCTCCCGGATCACCCGGCCATCAAGCTGCGGCATACGGGCTGCCGGGGTTCCCTCGCGCGGCGAAAAGGGAAACACATGCAAAAAGGTCAAACCGCAATCCTCGATATGGCGCAAACTGTTTTCGAACATGGCCTCGCTCTCGGTGGGGAAACCGGCAATCATGTCGGCGCCGAAAACGATATCGGGGCGCAACTCACGCAGTTTGGCGCAAAAATCCACCGCCTCGCCGGTGGAATGGCGACGCTTCATGCGCTTCAATATCATATCATCCCCGGCCTGAAGGGAAAGATGCAGATGCGGCATGAGACGCGGTGCCCCCGCGATCAGTTCCAGCAGTGCCTCGTCGCTTTCAACCGCATCAATGGAGCTGATGCGAAGGCGCGGCAGTTGCGGCACGAGATCGAGAATCTGCGCGCACAGCCTGCCCAGCGTCATGGAACCGGGCAGATCATGGCCATAATCGGTAATATCGACGCCCGTCAGCACAATCTCGGCAAATCCCTCATCACACAGATGACGGATCTGGCGCACAACCTCCCCTGCCGGCACCGAGCGCGAGGCCCCGCGACCCCAGGGAATAATGCAGAATGTGCAGCGATGGTCACATCCGTTCTGGATCTGCACATAGGCCCGGGCGCGACCGCCAAAACCGCTGATCAGATGCCCGGCTGTTTCACGTACGGCAAAAATATCATTGACCCGGACCCGTTCCAGTTCGCCCTCATGCAAGCCCTGCCAGGTGCTCCCCTGTATCTTGTCGTCATTGCCAATGATATGATCCACCTCCGGCATGGCCTCATATTGTGCCGGATCAATCTGGGCCGCACAGCCTGTCACAACGATCCGCGCCTGCGGGTGCTCGCGGCGCAATCGGCGTATGACCTGGCGGCTCTGACGGACAGCTTCGGCCGTCACCGCGCAACTGTTGATGACAATGACCTGCCCGACACCGGCAGCAGCCATTGCATCGCGCATGACCTCGCTCTCGAAGCTGTTGAGACGACAGCCAAATGTGACAATCTGCGGTTCGTTCATAACTGTTTTTTCGGTTCCGTTCACCTCCCCTGTCTTTCCGTCAGGCCGAGCCTGTGATATTCAGGGGAAAGAGGAATTAAAATCATTGTCTGTCCCGCCCTGTTCGGGAGGATAAACCTGTTCTACCGAAAGGATATACAGCATGGAAGGTCTTTTGACACTCGATAATCTCTTCACCCTCATGATGCTGGTGTTTCTGCAAATCGTTCTCGGCTTTGACAATCTTCTTTATATCTCCATTGAGTCAAAAAGAGTGCGCGCGGACAAACAGTCCTATGTACGAAAAACCGGGCTGGGGCTGGCCATTTTGTTCCGGCTGATGCTGCTGTTTATCATATTGAAGGCCGTCGAGCTGTTTCAGGACCGGCTGTTTGCCATTGAATGGAGCGGTATTGTCGAAGGGACATTTAATATACACGCGCTGATTGTTCTGCTCGGCGGACTGTTTATTATCTATACGGCAGTAAAAGAGATTGAACATATGCTGGCTGTGGAAGGCATTGACAAGGTCGGCGAGAGCAAGATGCGCCCGGTGGCGATGTCGATCGTCATGATCATCCTCATGAATCTTGTATTTTCCTTCGACAGCATCCTTTCAGCAATGGCCCTGACCAAAATCTTTGCCCTGATGGCCACCGCAATCGTCATTTCCGGTATTCTGATGATCGCCATCGCCGATCATATTTCCGAATTTCTGAAGAAAAACCGCATGTATGAAGTGCTGGGACTGTTTATTCTGCTCATTGTCGGGGTCATGCTGTTGTCCGAAGGCGGACACCTTGCCCATCTGCATCTGCTCGGTCATCCGGTTGAACCCATGGCCAAAACAACCTTCTATTTTGTTATCATTGCCCTGGTGATTGTCGATGTCGTTCAGTCCCGCTATCGCAAAAAACTGATGGCGCAAAAAAGTCTGGAAAACGGCACCGCCTGAAAAATCTCCCGGAACGAACAGCAAATTTCCTGAATATCATACGGATACAGACACGATTTGGCCTCAAACATGCATATATGATATAATTATGTGACAGGCAGGAACACCGCATCACCGCGGGCTCGCCTGTCTTTCAAGCGAACACAAGGGGCTTAAAATGATGAAAAAACTATTCAGGGCGGCACTTGTTGCCGCGACATTGAGCGGTTTTCAGGCCATTGCCTTGACCGGCGCAAGCGCGCAGACCGGCAGTGCCGATACCGATCTGACACGATATGCAGTAAGCCCCTGGGGTAAAAACGCCGATACCTTCAGACCTTTCAAAGTTGCCTCAAGATGGACAAGGCGGCGCAACAGGGCAATTGCCGGCGGTATTGCTGTTGGCATTGCAGCCCTTGTTCTCTCCGAAGCCATCCGCGCCAACCGTCACCGCCGTCACCATTATTACGATGATGGCTACTATTACAGCCCCCGTACATCCTATCCGGGCTATCGGACCTGTCGCATCTGGGCCAGACGCTGTGATTATGGCAACCGGCGCGCCTGCCGCAAATGGAACAGACGCTGCCGCTAGGTCATAAACTCATAATATCGCTGAAGAAAACAGGCCGGAATATCCTTCCGGCCTGTTTTTTTCGCACCTTCGGACAAGCGAAACAGCCAGCGGGGAAGAAATGGGCAGGGCGACTTTTGCGTTACGACTTCTGTCAACCTGAATGAGAATCTCCCTTGCGATCGGCGGCAAACAGTTCTTCCAGTTCAATAGCCGCCGATTTGTTGCGCTCGCGCAGTTTCTCGATATCCGTGAAATGTTCATAGTCATCATAGAGGCGCTGGCGGTCATGTTCCATAAAGCGATCAAGATCCCGATTGACCGTTTCATCGCTTTCAAAATAGGCCGTTGTCAAAATATCCCGGGTCAGCTCCACCGCTGACAAAAAGGTCTCACGGCGGATGACGTGAACACCAAGATCCATCAAAAGATGCACATGACGACGATTGCGCGCGCGGGCGAATATCGGCAGGTCCGGGTAGTGATCACGCACGATCTTGGCAATCTTCAGCGAGGTCTCCATATTGTTGACCGCGATTACAAAACCCGCGGCCTTGTCGATACGGCTGGCCCGCAGAATATTGAGGCGCGAGGCATCACCATAATAGCCGGTAAAACCGGCCTTTTTGATCAGGCTGATCTGCTCTGCACTGGTATCAAGCGCCGTAAATGGAACCTTGCGGGCGCTGAGAACGCGCGAAATAATCTGACCGAATCGCCCCATGCCGGCAATGATAATATGCCCCTTTTGGCCGCGCGGGCGATCAAATACCCTGACCGCGTCCTTTCTCCTGTTTCTGTTGAAAAGCACGTCATCAAGCAAAAGCAGCAAGGGCGTGGTGATCATCGACAGGGTCACCGAAAGCGAAAGAATTTTCGCCTGCTCGGGCTCCAGCACATTGGCCATCACCCCGGCACCCAGCAACACAAAGGCAAATTCGCCCCCCTGGGAGAGCACAATGGCAAGGCGGCGCGACATGGCATTGTCAAGACCGCGCCAGCGCCCCAGCAGATACATGATGGTCATTTTTATGATCACCAGACAAGCCGCCACGGCCAGCACCATTTTATACTCGTCGCGCAACACATAGATGTCCAGCGACATCCCAATAGTGATAAAGAACAGTCCCAGCAACAGCCCGACAAAAGGCGCAAGGTCCGCTTCGATCTGATGGCGATATTCGCTGTCGGCCAGAATGACCCCGGCAATAAAAGAGCCCAGCGCCGCTGACAGCCCCACATGATTCATGGCCAGAGCCACACCGACAACGGTCAAAAGGGCACTGGCTGTCATGGCCTCGCGAACCTTTGTCGCCGCCACCAGCCGATACAGATGGTTGAGTACAAAATGCCCGAAAACAATGACCGCGATGATCGTGGCGATAGCGGCAATGGCGGCCCGCAGATCCATACCACCACCATTGACCGGCTCAACGGCAAACAGCGGCACAAGGGCGATAAGGGGAATGGCCGCAAGGTCCTGAAACAGCAGTACCGAAAAGGCCAGACGCCCGTGCTTTTTGTTGAGTTCGCCCTTTTCTTCCAGCACCTGCAATACAAAAGCTGTCGAGGACAGGGCCAGAGACAGACCGATAAACAGGGCAACGACCGGGGCAATATCCAGCAATAGCGCAAAGCTCATCAGCATCAGCGCGGAACCGACGACCTGCGCTCCCCCCAGCCCGAAGATGGCCGAGCGCATCGACCAGATCCGTTTGGGACGCAGTTCGAGACCGATCAGAAACAGCAGCAGCACAACGCCGAATTCGGCGATATGGCGGATATGCTGCACATCGTAAAGCTGGTAGATGATGCCGATACCATAAGGGCCGATGAGAAAGCCGGCGATCAGATAGCCCAGTACCGAACCGATCCGCAGTTTCTTGGCCAAAGGTGCGGCAATAGCTGCCGCCGCCAGAAACACTGCGATTTGCAAAAGCCCGAGGCCTTCCATATACCATCCCGCCGAATCGTCAAAAGGTTGCTGTTTTTGTTATGCGGTCAACCGACAACGGACGCAACAGCCAATCATCTGTTTCAGGAAAACCCATCAAGATATTTTGGGAAGTCCTCTCAATTCAGCGACCTTGAACTGCTCTTCCTTGGGTATCATCTCCTTGATGTTTCTTTTTCGACGGAAACCAGTAAAAATGGAATAGTCAAGGATATAAGCTTCATATGCTTCACCGGCAGCATCTGGAGTAACTGATCTATGAATCAGGTGTATCATACGCAAATCTCTAAGTGCGTGAACACAAGAACGCTCACTCGAATCCTCACTTCGAACAAGAAATGCATTTATTTTATTTTCATCAAGGCATCTTTGTTTAATTTTTTTCAACATTTCATTCAAATCGTTTTTAGCATTTCGCGCATCCTGCTCAAGGTCGCTCATTTTCTGCTGGCCGAATTCCCCAATGGCCATATTGACGTCCGAAACTGTAACCGCAGAATGTTTGTCTTTTTGAGCATGCTCCAATGCGCGTGCAAACATTTGCAAAAAATCTCGTGGCACACCAGCCGTCGCCCAAACAAGACGTTTGAATGCTTGCTGTGACATCACTTTTTGGGTAAGCTTGTGACCCACCGCGCTTAAAAAGCTTTCCAATATTCTTCTCAGGTGGCTCTCGGCTGCTTCCGGATTTTCCAGTGTCAAATCCAGCGAAATAAATTGCGCATCCCCGGGCACCTGCAACCCTTCGCGACTATCCGGTGAGTAGGGGTTGAGCAGTGAACTCAATCCTGCGACCTTCAACCATCCGCCTGCCCCCTTTAGAGCCGCGTGCAGATGATGCAAAAGATTCGGCTGAATATCACTATGTACAAGGTGATAGTCATCAAGAAAAAGATAAACTGGACTGCCTTTGGCTTTGGTCAACTTTTCAAGCGCTCTATTTATCCTTGTTGGAGCCGTCGAACTTTTGAGTGTTCCATCCATAATCTTGCCCGCAATTTCAGACAGCTCTTTAGAACTGTCACCAATATCTTGTTCCGCTAATTTGAAGCAAAAATCATAAAGAACTTCTCTATATAAATCCTCTTCCTCCAGCGTGCTGTAAGACTGCATATCCAGCACGACAGTGAGAGAACCCTTTTCTCGTAAAATTTTCACAGCCTGTCGGATAAGAGTCGTTTTTCCAACACCCCGTCTTCCATGAACAATATGTGATGCCGGCTGGGAAAGCTTGTGATCCTCCCCGTTTTGAAATGGTATGTAGGGGACGGAATAGCCGCCACTCTTTTCTCCTTCCGAAACCTCCCGGGTGGAACGTGTCAGGAGAATGAGCAGAGCCTTGGCTTCAAGGGAAGTGGGAAAAGGGATCTTTGTCTGGTCAACCTGAATACTGATCAACCCCTGAAAAGGATTGTCCTTGTCAAGTACCTGCTGAACCCGATAGAGCGCAGATGTATAAACAGGGGCCTTGCGTCCAACAAAAAACTTCAAAAACCGCTGGACTCCAACCTGTTCGATTTCATATTGCACACCACGAACGCCAATCTCTTGCTCAAAAGCTCTTGTCGCTTCATCAATCGCATCTTCCTCTGTCTTCACCAGATCAGTCATAACGATCTCTCAAATTTCTCTTTAATATAAGCTCTGCCAAGCTCGAGAAATTCCCTGGCAAGCTGGACCGCTTCTTCCGGGGTCATCTCTTCCTTGTTAGTTGTATCAGACCAGTTATCGTAATCCGCCCGTAGTCTGTGTTTGTACAGGTCCTCAATCTTCCCCATCCACTCAACCAGATCAGGAAAACCTTTTGGCAAGCCGGTCCCTGCTTTTTGGTGGTCATCGCCTGCAAGGCTTACCGTGCCATTCACGATATAACGTATCGCTTTTGAAGCATTGTACGCTGCATAGTATGAACGAGAGAACACGGCTCGCCTACAATCGGCCGCAAGGCTTTTCTCAGCTTCTTCCAGATGTTGCTCTGCAAGTCTAAACCAACACCCCCCAACATAAAATGCATATTCCAGAATTTCGGGAGCATCAACATCCAAATCACCCAATTTACGGGTCAGTTCCCTGTGATTTTTGACGTAATCTATGAACTTTAGCTCATGCTGTGGTGGCCGCCTTGACATTTGGTTCACTCTCGAAATTATTCCTCAAACGGGTCGGTTACCAGAATGGTGTCTTCACGTTCGGGGCTGGTGGAGAGCAGGGCGACGGGGCATTCGATCAGCTCTTCGACGCGGCGAATATATTTAACTGCCTGTTCGGGCAGATCGTCAAAGGAGCGTGCCCCTTCTGTGCTTTGCGACCAGCCGGGAACAGACTCATAGATCGGCGTAACGCGGGCCTGTGCGCCTTCGGAAGCGGGGAAATAGTCGATGCGTTCGCCATCCAGATCATAGGCGACACAGATTTTCAGCTCGTCAAAACCGTCCAGCACATCGAGCTTGGTTAGCGCAATGCCGTTGATGCCCGATACCTTGCAGGTCTGGCGCACGAGGCAGGCATCGAACCAGCCGCAGCGGCGCTGACGTCCGGTCACCGTGCCGAATTCATGGCCGCGCTCGCCCAGCCGGTTGCCGTCCGCATCAAACAGTTCGCTCGGAAACGGCCCCTCCCCGACGCGCGTCGTGTAGGCCTTGGTGATGCCCAGCACATAATCAAGCGCCCCCGGCCCGATGCCGCTGCCGGTCGCTGCATTGGCGCCCACCGTATTGGAAGAGGTGACGTAAGGGTAGGTGCCGTGGTCAATATCAAGCAAGGCCCCTTGCGCGCCCTCGAACAATATGCGCCTGCCCGCCTTTTGCTGTTCGTCGAGCAGTTTCCAGACCGGGGCAACAAAGGGCGTGATTTTCGGTGCAATGGCGGCGATCTTGTCATAGAGTTCGCCCGCATCCACTTCCGGCTCGCCCATGCCCCGGCGCAAGATATTGTGATGCAATAGCAGCTTGTCGATCTTCGGGCGCAGACTGTCGAGATTTTGCAGGTCCATCGCCCGGATCGAGCGCCGCCCCACCTTGTCTTCGTAAGTCGGACCGATACCGCGCCCCGTGGTGCCGATCTTGTTCTTGCCTGCCGCCTTTTCGCGCAACTGGTCGAGCTGGCTGTGAACCGGCAGAATGAGCGTGGTGTTTTCGGCGATTTTCAGATTGTCCGGCGTAACCTCGACACCCTTGTCCGCCAGCGATTTGATTTCATCCATCAACGCCCAGGGATCCAGCACCACACCATTGCCGATCACCGACAGCTTGCCGCCGCGAACAATACCGGACGGCAATGAAGAGAGCTTGTAGGTCACCCCGTCAATGACCAGCGTATGCCCGGCATTGTGACCGCCCTGAAACCGCGCCACCACATCGGCCCGCTCGCACAGCCAGTCAACAATCT
>JALXEI010000357.1 GCA_027069645.1 Hyphomicrobiales bacterium | reverse complement strand
CGGGCACTGGCTCTGGAGCCGAAACTGCTGTTATTGGACGAACCTTCCGCGGGCATGAACACGGAAGAACGTCAGGATCTGTTTTTCTGGCTTCAGGATATCAAAGAGGATCTGGGCATTACGATTGTGATGATCGAGCACAATATGCAAATGGTCATGGATGTCTCCGACCGCATTCTGGCGATCGATTTCGGCAAAAAGTTAGCCGAAGGCCCGCCGGAAGAAGTGGCCAATCATCCGGACGTGATCAAAGCCTATCTGGGAGAAGATGAAGACGAATCAGCCGCTGTTGCGCGTCAATAACATCGAAACCTATTACGGCCTGATTTGCGCCGTGCAGGGCGTGTCGATGGAAATCCAGCCCGGCACGATTACGGCCATTCTCGGGAACAACGGCGCGGGCAAAACCACTATTTTGAAAACCGTCATGGGCCTTCTGGAAGATCAGCCGGACAAGGGCAGCATCTATTTCAAAGATCAGCGCATTGACGGCAAGGACCCCGAGCAGATCGTGCGGCTGGGCATCGGTTTTGTGCCCGAAGGCCGGGAGATTTTCGACGATCCGGCCTATGGCAATCTCTATCGGGCACAGACAAAACTGATCACCACCGATCTGGCGCTCAAATTCGATGCCATACGCTGGCACGAAGGACCATGGGACTTTGCCGAAGCCGATCGTCTGCTGGCCTTTGCCCGCGCCAATCATCAGCAATTGCGCGGCCACACGCTGATCTGGAACGAGAATGCGCCCCCCTGGCTGCAACGAAAATCGGCCCGCGAACTTCGCTATATATTCGATGAGCATATTGACCGGGTAGCCGGACGCTATGCCGGGAAACTGCATTCATGGGATGTGGTCAACGAACCCTTCTGGCCCGGACATGAACAAAATGGCGACTATCGCAATGGCCCCTGGCTGCGAGCCTTTGGCCCCTCTTATGTCAAACGCGCCTTTTTACGCACCGCCAAGGCCGATCCCGCAACAAGGCTCGTTCTCAATGAAGCCCATTGCGAACGCAACGACCTTGTCGGGCAAAAAATCCGTGCCAATCTGCTGCATCTGGTCGATGAGCTGCTTGACGCCGGTGTGCCGCTTGAGGCGGTGGGGTTGCAGGCCCATTTGCAGCCGAACAAGCCCTATGATGATCAGCTTTTTGGCGATTTTCTGGGAAAACTGCACGAGCGCGGTCTCAACATCTATATCAGCGAATTCGATATTGACGACAGCGCCTATAATGGCTCCCGCCAAAGGCGCGACCGGCTTGTCGCCCGGCGCACCTATCGTTTTTTCAGCACGGTCCTGAAAATACCATCGGTCAAGGCGGTGATCTGCTGGCAGTTGTCTGACCGCTATAGCTGGTATACGGGCCTTGCGAGAGAACAAAAAAAGCGCCTGCCGCGCCCCCTGCCCTTCGACCGGCATCTGCGTCCCAAACCGGCCTTTGATGCGATGGTCCGCGCGTTCAGCGAACGCCGCCCGGTCTGAACACTCGCGCAAAAAAGCCGATCTCCAAGCGTATCGGAGACCGGCCCTGTTTTTCCTGTCTTGCACCAAAACGCAAAGGCTCGACGCCAGCTTCCGCATCCCGGGTTCTTCACCCGGGATCCAGAGCGCGCAACAACAAACACTGCGCCACCCGCCCCTGGGCCCCGGGTGAAGAACCCGGGGCGCTGTATTGCCTGGCTTTTTCGAATATACACCGATCAGCCTGTTTGCGATCCGATCCGGCCCTTCATTGAAAAAGGCAAAAGCGGCGCTTATTTCGCACCACCACCGGCAACGAAATATTCGATCAGCGCTTTTTTGTCGTCATCGCTGAGCTTTTTGAATTTTTTCTTCATTTTGCGCGGCATGGGCTGATCACCGTTGGACAGCTTCTCAAAGGCGCGCGTCAGATATTCGCGGTGCTGACCAGCCAGCAAGGATGCATCATCTTCCGGATTGGTGCCACCGTCAGAATGACATTTTTCACATTTGCGCTCATGCAACTTGGCGCCTTTTTCGACCATGGCGACATCGGCCTTGCCCTTGTTGGCAACAAATTTCTGGCTGGCAAAATAAGCCGCATAAGCCTTGATATCCGCTTCGCTCATATCCTTGACGATGGCATTCATGTTGGTTTCGGTGCCGCCTTCGGGCTTGAACTTGTCACCGATGCGCTCGTCTTCCTTGTACTCATTGAGCATATCAGTCAGCGCGGCGACGGAAAAACCGGCAATATTGGGCACCTTGCCGTTTTTGCTCTGGCCATTCATGCCGTGGCAAGCGGCGCATTTTTCCTTGACCATGGCCGCCGTGTCAGCCATGGCCGGTGCTGTGGCAAGCCCCAACCCCATGGCCCCAACACCCATCAATCCCAAAATTTTCAGCATATTCAGCTTCACGTCCAATTCCCTCTCTCAAGACTATTTCTGTGTTCTGTGATCTCATTGCACGGAGCAACAAACCACATCAATATACATATTCTTTATAAATGTTCAAATTCTGTCTTCTCCCCCACCTTTCTCGACAAAGCTCGGACGAGCCACCTTTATGACTTGAAATGCCCAAAGCTTCGCGTTAAACAGATACTATATTTGTCTTTCTCAAACAAATATGGTGTGCCGCTGTAGCTCAGTTGGTTAGAGCGCTTGATTGTGGATCAAGAGGTCCCCTGTTCAATTCAGGGCAGCGGTACCAGCCCGAAAGGTCCAGGAGGGGTTGGGGGGAAAGATTTTAGCTACTTTTTTCATAGCATTTCCAAAACTGCAAAGCATATGACAACTGATTATCTGCTTTTTTATGTGTCAATAGTCATCCAGCCAAAATCATGCGGGTCATAGAGATCATTGTCGGGAAAAAATTTTAGTATACCCAAAACACTCGAAGTTTCCCGAAACCTGTGCGACAAACCGTTGTCCGATCAACGAGCTACAGCCGTTTGCAGGCAAAATGTCCATAGCCACCGAGGCTGTGTAAGAAAGTCGGATTTCTAGATGGATTTGCAAGAGCGGCTTGTGAAAAGCTCTTTTGTGCCCGCATAAGCCCCATACGGGCG
>JALXEI010000356.1 GCA_027069645.1 Hyphomicrobiales bacterium | reverse complement strand
GTTCATGGTGGCGATTTCCCTTTATCTCGCGCGTTCGCGATCAGCCCTGGCGATGCTCAACCTTGAAGACCTGGCCGGATCATCGCAACAGATCAATGTTCCCGGCACGGTGGACGAAGTGCCAAACTGGCGTCACCGGCTGAATTTCGATCCGGCCCGGCTGTCAGAAGACGAGCGACTGCATCACCTGTTTGAAATGATGGCGCGTGAGCGGCGCAATGCACCTGCTGAAGATCGCAAGACCGCCTGAACAGGGAATACCTGCCAGCGGCGGTCCCGTCAGTCACCCCGACCCGAACACGGGCAACCTGCTGCGATTAAAAGCTACCCGGCTGCGGCGATTTCTTCATCCGTAAGGTCAACATGGCGTCGACGTTGCAGGAAGATAATCAGCCCCAGAAGCAGGAGCGCCGGTATATAGAAAACCTCTTTGGGCATCCGCTCGTTCTCCAGGTAGACCCTTTCGATATAAAGGGGATTGTCAGGTTCATCCATTGTGAACAGCTTGTTGAGCTGTTTCAGCTTGCTGTCCCATGTCAATCCGTCGATTTTGACCTTGCCATCTTCGGCAAGGATATTGAGGCCGGCATTGTTGAAGCGGCTTTCGGCGTCCCCCTTCTTGCCAAGCTTGAGGATCAGACTGGTATTGTTGGGTTCGTCGGGATCGTCAAAATCCGGGCCGACAATGCGAACCCGCATGGTGGCGTTGTCGGGCATTCCAGCGGCGAGCTTCATGGCCTGTGCGCCGGGAACCTCGTTAAAAGGCGGGGCGACATAGTCGAGCCAGAAACCGGGTCTGAACAGGGTGAAGGCAACAAGCAGCAGGGCAACGGATTCCCATATTTTATTCTTTGTAAAGAACCAGCCCTGAGTGGCCGAGGCAAACAGCATCATGGCAATGGTTGCCGTTACAAAAACCAGTACAGCCTTGAGAGGACCGACATTGATCAGCAACAAATCGGTGTTGAACAGGAACAGGAAGGGCAAAAGCGCTGTTCTTATGTCATAGGTAAAACCCTGGATGCCCGTTGCGATGGGGTCTCCCTTTGATATGGCGGCGGCGGCATAGGCCGCAAGCCCGACCGGCGGCGTGTCATCGGCGAGAATACCGAAATAGAACACAAAGAGATGCACGGCAACGAGGGGAAGGATCAGCCCGGACTTGGCCCCGAGCGCAACAATCACCGGCGCCATCAGGCTGGAGACGACGAGATAGTTGGCGGTGGTGGGAAGGCCCATGCCAAGGATGAGACTCATAACGGCCACCAGCAGCAACATGAAGAGCAGATTGCCACCGGACAGGAACTCCACCAGTTCCCCGACCATGTTGTGAGCGCCGGTGAGGGTGATGGCGCCGACAATGACACCGGCGGCCGCCGTGGCGATACCGATGGAAATCATATTGCGCGCGCCCGAAACCATGCCGTCAAACCATTCGGCGAGGCCGGTCATGAATTTGTTATGCAAATCCCATTCGCCACGGAAAATTCCTTTTATGACATGCTGGGTCAGAGCCACAAAGCTCATGGCGAGACAGGCGTAAAAGGCCGAAAGGCTGGGCGACAGCCGCTCCGGTGAGGGCAGAATACACCAGAGCAGAATGATGATCGGCAACAGATAGTAAAGCCCGGTCCATGCCGTGTCCGAGGCGACAGGCAACTCCGTCATGGGGGCGTCGGGATCATCCATTTCGAGATCGGGACGTCGGGAGGCAAACCAGGCCAGCACCAGATAGACCAGTCCGGCAATCCCCATGACCGCGTAGATCGACAAATCGGGGTAGGTCGCCTTGACCCATCCCAGCGTAAAATAGGTAGCAAGGAAGAGCACGGCGGTGGCGATGAAACCGGTCAGGAAACCGATCAGTTTTCGGGTCAGGGTATGTTTTGAGGGATGTTTGGGAAGGCCCTTGAGGTTCAGTTTGCAGGCTTCCAGATGGACGATATAGACGAGCGCTATATAGGAAACGACCGCAGGAATAAGCGCGTGTTTCAGCAAGGTCGTATATTCAACGCCGGTAAATTCGGCAATGAGGAAAGCAGCGGCACCCATTACCGGCGGCATCAACTGGCCATTGGTACTGGAGGCAACCTCGACAGCCCCTGCCTTTTCCGGTGTCAGACCAGTACGTTTCATCAATGGAATGGTGAAGGTGCCGGTGGTCACCGTGTTGGCGATTGACGAGCCGGAATACAGCCCGCTCATGGCAGAGGCGATCACTGCGGCCTTGGCGGGACCGCCGCGCAGGTGGCCGAGAAGCGCAAAGGCAATCTTGATAAAATAGTTGCCCGCTCCGGCTTTTTCGAGAATGGAGCCAAACAGCACAAACAGAAAGATCATTTGTGTAGAAACGGCAAGAGGCTTGCCAAAAACACCTTCTTCCTGCATCCAGAAGTGCCAGGTGCCCTTGGTAAAGGAGGCACCGCCCCAGTTGCCCCCGCCGATATAGGCATATCCCATCAGAACACCGGCAACCACCACCAGCGGCAAACCGAGTGAACGATAGACTGCCGCTGTCAGCACAATGAGGCCAATTACGGCGGAGGTCATGTCAAATTTGATGTTCGGATGAATAAAATCCCCGGCGCGGTCAGCAATATTGCTGTCCATAACAATCATATAGAGGATTGATCCTGCGCCGAGCAGCAACAGCCCCCAGTCATACCACGGAATTTTATTGCGGGCGCTGGATTTGAAAAGCGGAAAGGCAAGGGACGCCAGCATGATGGCAAACATCAGGTGAATTTTGCGCGAAATCGACAAATTGCCGATGAACTGAAAGAAATCAATCCGGGTGGCAACGGTTAGCATGGAGGGCAGGGGCGAAGCAATATAGAGCTGGTAGAGCGCCCAGATAAAACATAAAACGGGGATCAGATTTCTGACCCACCCTGTCGGGTTTCTTGCGCCTGATTCCACCTCTGCAACAAGTTCGTCGGCCTTTGAAGTTGATTGATTATCAGCCATGAATTGTCCTTTCCCGTGCATGCCCGCACATGCCCAAAACTGTATTTTTTGATATTCTCCTGTTCCCCTTTCCGGCAAGGCGGCAGTAATCAGCGGTTTCATGCTGTCTGTCCGTCTTGCGCGGGGTGAAAAGACGGGAAGACCGGTCAAGTCTTCCCGTCAGACCGGCCGGTCTATTTTATCCAGCCTTTTTCCTTGTAATATTTGAGGGCTCCCTTGTGGAGGGGCGCAGAAAGGCTGTCTTTGATCATGGCCTCAGGTTTGAGATGTCTGAAGGCCGGATGCAGCTTCTTCATTTGATCGAGATTTTCGAAAACCGCCTTAACAACAGTATAGACAACATTCTCGGGAACATCGGCACTTGTTACGAAAGTGGCGCCGACACCAAAAGTCGTGATGTCTTCCTTGTTGTTATACATGTTGGCGGGAATGGTGGCCTTGCGATAATAGGGTTTTTCGGCAATCAGCTTGTCGATCTCGGGGCTCGTGGCATTGACCAGATGGGAGGCACAGGACGCGATTGATTCCTGCGTGGCGGCAGAGGGATGACCTACAAGCCAGAAATAGGAGTCAATTTTTCCGTCGCACATGGCGGCGGTGGTTTCGGAAGATTTCATGCTGGCAGCAAGAGCCAGGTCGGACCTCTTCCAGCCCAGTGCCTTTTCGATCACTTCCCAGGTCCCGCGCGTTCCCGAGCCGGGATTGCCGATATTGACACGTTTGCCTTTCAGATCGGTGATGTTTTTGATGCCGGAATCGTCACGGGCGAGAATGGTCACCGGTTCGGCATGAACAGAAAAGACGGCACGCAGTTTTTTGAACGGTCCCTTGTCCTTGAATTTCGAGGTGCCATGATAGGCATGATATTGCCAGTCCGACTGGGCGACGCCGAATTGCAGTTCGCCAGCCCGAATGGTGTTGATATTGTAAATTGATCCGCCGGTTGATTCGGCAGAACAGCGGATACCGTGTGCCTTGCGGCCCTTGTTGACAAGGCGGCAGATCGCACCGCCTGTGGGATAGTAGACACCGGTAACACCACCGGTGCCGATAGAAATAAACTGCTGTTCGGCAACAGCAACTCCTGGAACAACCAGCCCGGCGAGCGCGGCACAGGCCAGAAGTGTTTTCAATCGTGGAGACATTTGTTTTCCTCTCGCTGAAGTTCTTGTTTCTTATACTTTGTTGGTTTCAACAATTTCAGCTTAGACAAAATGCGATTGCACGACAAGCCATGAATTGACCCGCTCATAAAACTGATTAATCAAAGAGGGAAACAGGGAAGGTTTTCATTGTTGCGAATCCGGACAATGCTTCAATCTCTAGATGCGGGGGCAAGGAATTATCTGCGCTTTTCCCGTACCGGCCAGACGTGGAATCCGGCGGCCCGTTTATGTCCCACGCCGATGGCGCCCTTGTTGAAATAAAGCGCAAAACTCCAGTCGGGCTGATAGAGGCTGGTTGTCGAGGACCAGCAGGTATCGTGAAAGGATAAAAAGGGATGTCCTTCAGCCAGGGCCGGGGAATGGCGCTGACAATCGACCAGTGATTCCAGCTCATTGATATTGGGCAATCGCCATCCGGATTGTGTGCTCGTTTCGAGATCTTGCACTGTATCGAGGGCCTGTTGCCAGTTTACCGGCCCCCTGGAGAGATCGGCATGACGATACCAGACAAGGTCGGTCAGTCTGTCGTGGATGTCGTCGCCTTGCGCTTCAAACCGGGGAAACGGCCACTCTGCCCCGAAGCGTGTCTCGCCATCCTGACCACTGTCTGGACAGGGGATGACATGTCCACCTGCATCATAACACCGGGTCTGGCCGCTTTTGCGCAATATGCCATTGCTTTTGCCTCTGACCGGCCATGTTAAAAAGAACTGTTGCTTGTGACCAAAGAACATGCGTCCGCCACTCATTTCGATATACCAGGCATGATCCGGGCTGATGGCTGCGGTGGTGGAACTCCAGTACCAGCTTTGCTCGATGTTTTTGAACGGGGCGTCGGGAGAGATGACCGGTCGGGTGGTGCCAAGGTCAACCAGCGAGCGCAACTCCACGCGATTGGGCAAGCGCCAGTCGCTGTAACCGAAGGCCCGATTTTTATTCATTTTTCGAATGAAAGCGAGGGCTTCGGTCCAGTCAAGGGGGAATTGTGCAGGGTTGGCATCCTGTGTCCAGGTGAGGCCGGTCTGGTGGTCATGGACAATGGCCTGTCCGGCTTCAAATCGCTGGTTGTTCCATTTTATCCCCCTTTGGAATTCAGCATCCTGTCCGCTCCCGTTGCAAGCTGTTTGCTGTCCGTCGCTGTCATAACAGGTTTTCAGCCCTGTTTGCAAAACGGTTACTGTGGTGCTGACCATGTTTTCAGGCCTCGACGGTGAACTGTCCCATCATACCGGCATCCTCATGTTCGAGAATATGACAGTGATACATATAGGGCCGTTGCGGGTCGGCATAGTCATCAAAAGTGGCAATGACGCGCACGGTTTCGCCACTTCCCACCAGTACGGTGTCCTTGAGGCCGGTTTCAGGGCCGTGCGGTGGCTGGCCATTGCGGTCGAGAATGCGAAACTGGATGTCATGAATGTGGAAGGGGTGCGGCATGGGAGATGTGTTGGAGATTTCCCAGACTTCCGTTGCCCCCAGTTTCACGCGCTCATCGATGCGCCCCATGTCCATCGACCGGCCATTGATGGTAAAACCGCCGCCGCCCATCATCATCATCGGTCCCATACCCATATTGAGGACAAAACGCCTGACTTTACTGACCTTGTCGAGATCGGGGGCTGGCAGCGTGGTGAGGCGATCAGGCAGAGGGTTTGATGGTTGCAAGGGACCCGAGGGACGGATTTCGAGGACCCGAAAATAGCGGCCGTCATCTCCCGTCATGCCCATCATGCGTCTCATCATACCACCGCCCATCATACCACGGCGGCCCGTCATACTGCCACGTCCCGCGAGGTTCAACGGAAGCGTGACGAGTTCTGCCACCTTGCCATCTCTGACATCAACGATAATTTGTGTCCGTTCACCAGGGGAGATCGACACGCTCTTTGTTTTGATCGGAACAGGGAGCAGGCTGCCATCACCGGCGATCACATGAAAAGACCGATTGTCGGCAAAACCGAGTTTACAGGTGCGGGCATTGCAGGCGTTGAGAAAACGCAGGCGAATTTTTCCATGCGTTGCGCGAAGCACGGGGGCAATGGCGCCATTGACAAGCATAACGTCACCCATCATTCCCATCATGCGATCACGCATGGAAACGGCATATTGCAGGGATCCGTTACGGTTGAACCGTTTGTCCTGCAAAACAACGGGAATGTCGTTGATGCCATAGCGGTCGGGCAGGGCCGCACTATCGCTTTGCCTGTCATTGACAATGATGGCGCCAGCCATGCCAAAATAGGCGTGCAGGCCGGTTTTATGAAGCAGGTGCGGATGATACCAGTACATGGCCGCTTTTTGTTTGACCGTAAAGGAAGGGGTCCAGGTTTCACCAGGCTCTATAACCTGGTGCGGACCGCCGTCGGCGCGGGCCGGGAGATGCAGGCCATGCCAGTGCAGGGTTGTTCTTTCGCCAATCCTGTTGGTCACACGAAGTTCGATTTTTTCACCATTGGCAAGATTCAGGGTCGGGCCGAGATAGGGGCCATTGACACCCAGTGTCGGGGTCTTCAGACCGGGCAGAAAATTCGAGTATCCTGATTGCAGGGACAGATCAAAAATCCGCCTGCCATTTTCAAGGCGTCCCTGTTCCAGCGGCGGCACAGGCAATTCAGCCGGATCTCCGGGGCGGGCGAGAAGGGGAGTTGTAGAGCCGTCGAAGCATAGCGACGCCCCGAGCACCGTCAGGGCTGTGCTCGCCATCAGCCCCTTTGCAAACTGCCGTCTGTTCATCCCGACTGATCCTTTTCGCTGTGTTTTGAATTATTTGAGAAGGGTTCTTTTGCGTTCTTCATATTCACGTTCATCAATCTCACCCCGTGCATAGCGCATTTTGAGAACATCAAGAGCAGAAGGGGCGGGGAAATCATGACGGGTGTCATTCCCGCCAGCTGCGGAACGGAACAGGGAAAAAACAAGGTATAATATCAGCAGGGGAATGCCGATCATGAAAATCGGTCCCCAAAACAGGCCAATGCCGCCAAATCCATCCATCATATTGTTCCACATCATGTTCTCTCTCTCCCGGGGGGCGAATGAAGAAGCCGGAATCCCCGGTTCGGCAGGTAGAATAGCACGAGAGGAAACCCGCCCGAGACTTCGGATTCCGGTTCTGTTGTGGTCTTCCCGGCTCTGTCAGATAATCAACACAGCTCAAAACAGTTTATGAGTTTATGGTTCAGTGTGGTGCTTCCTGTAAGGGGAAGGTCAAGGTGACGTGCCTTTTTTTTGTTCACTTCGATGTGAAGAGACCGCGCGGAGTGATCCGGGGCATTTGGCCCCGCGCCATGATTTTTTACCAAAGCCGGGCATCATGATTCCGTGGGACAGGGAATGAGCAAGGCAATCCCGGAGAGCCGGAAAACGGACTTTTGTGTTTTTCTTCCGTGAAACGGCTCAATCTGAAGCCCCCCTGATATGAAACACATATTGTCGTGCCCTGTTGTCCTTCCCTGACCGGTTTTGTCATCCGGCAATGTGGCAATCAGGGAAAAGGGATCAGTAACGACGCAGCAAGCCGATAAGCCTGCCCTGGACAACCACCTGATCGGGACCATAAATACGGGTTTCATAGGCCGGGTTGGCCGCTTCAAGGGCGATCGTGCCCCCCTTGCGGCGCAGTTTTTTCAGGGTCGCCTCTTCTTCCTCGACGATATAGGCAACAACAATATCGCCATTATTGGCAGCGGCGGTTTTGTGAATAATCACCGTATCACCATCCAGGATACCGGCATTGATCATTGAATCACCTTTGACCTCAAGCGCAAAATGCTCGCCGTTCGCCACCATTTCCGGAGGAACAACAACGCTGTGACTTTGCTCCTGAATGGCAGAGATAGGTACCCCGGCGGCAATACGCCCCATGACAGGGATACTGGCCCCGTTTTCATGAGTGAGGTCAAAAGGTTGATGACCGGAACCGGCAACGCCTGCGGGGGTATCGGGGATAGCTGAATCGGGCAATTTGACAATTTCCAGAGCCCGGGCCCGATGTGCCAGCCGTTTGATAAAACCGCGCTCTTCCAGAGCGGTTATGAGGCGATGAATACCGGATTTTGATTTGAGGTTCAGGGCATCTTTCATTTCTTCAAAAGAAGGCGAAACACCTTTTTCCTGAATCCGCCGGTGAATGAACATCAGCAGGTCTTTTTGTTTTTCGGTCAGCATATTGAACTTCCTTTGGCGAGCAAAAGGCCACATGTGGACAAATCATGAACGAAGCATAACTGTTCCGATTGTGTTCTGCAAGGAAATTCTTTCGGGATTCACCCGTTCGCCGTGAAGGATCCAGATTTTCCACCATGTTTTTCGAGCAGTCTGATGTCGGAAATGACCATTCCGCGATCAACGGCCTTGAGCATGTCATAAAGGGTCAGACAGGTGGTGCTGACGGCGGCAAGAGCTTCCATTTCGACACCGGTTTTGCCGGAAACACAAGTTGTCGCCTCGACGACAAAGCCGGGAAGGTTGCGATCAGGTTTGATATCGACGCTGACTTTTGTGAGGGCAAGCGGATGGCACAGGGGGATAAGATCGGCTGTTTTCTTGGCCGCCATAATACCGGCAATGCGGGCTGTTGCGATGACATCGCCTTTTTGTGCCCTGCCTTCCTCGACCAGCGCCAGGGTCTCCGGACGGGTGATGATTTGTCCGGCCGCCGTGGCGGTTCTGGCGGTAATGTCCTTGCTGCCGATATCAACCATATGGGCTTCACCGGCATTATTGAGGTGCGTCAGTTTCTGCTTGCTCATGACAGTGTCTCTTCGCCGTTAAGGAGTGTACGGGTCGCGGCACAAACGTCTTTTGCACGCATCAGACTTTCACCCACGAGAAAACTCTGGATGTTGCATTTTGAAAGCCTTTGCAGATCCTGATGAGTGAATATGCCGGATTCGCCCACAATGATACGGTCCCCGGGGATGAGAGGGGCCAGCTTCTCGCTGGTTTCGAGGGTCGTTTCGAAGGTGCCAAGGTCGCGATTATTGATGCCGATCAGTCTGGCCTCCAGTTTCAGAGCGCGCTCCAGTTCCTGCCGGTTGTGAACCTCGACGAGGGCGTCCATATCATATTCACGGGCACAGGCAATCAGCTCGGCGGCGAGGTTGTCGCTGGTGCAGGCCATGATCACAAGTATGGCATCGGCCCCCCATGCGCGCGCTTGTGTGACCTGCCAGGTGTCGATCATGAAATCCTTGCGCAGGACCGGCAGGGAACAGGAGGCACGGGCGCGGTGGAGATAGTCGGGATGTCCCTGAAATGAAGGGCTGTCGGTCAGGACTGAAAGACAGGTGGCGCCGCCCTGTTCATAGGCTGTGGCCAGTTGATCGGGGTGAAAATCGGCACGGATCAGGCCTTTTGAAGGGCTGGCTTTCTTGATTTCGGCAATGAGGGCGAACCGGCCTGCATCTATGGTATTCGTCAGGGCTTCAGCAAAGGGGCGTACAGGGCTGCCAGCGGCAATATCGCTTTCCATTTGCGAGGGGGAGGTCCGGCGTTTTTCATCTGCCACTTCCTCCTGTTTATAGGTAATGATTTTATCAAGTATATCGGCCATCAGCAGGCTCGCCCGTTCGAGATTGTCACCAGTTTTTCAAGGGCTGTTCGGGCGGCACCGCTGTCAATGGCTTCTGTGGCCAATTCGACTCCCCTGGTGATGTTGTCCGCCTTGTCCGCCACAACCAGCGCGGCACCGGCATTGAGCAGGACAATGTCACGAAAAGCCCCCGGACTTCCGTCCAGAACCTCTCTTATGGCCTGCGCGTTTTCTCCGGCATCGCCACCAAGCAGGTCATCCGGGGCGGCGGGCGTCAATCCGGCGTCCTGTGGCGTGATCGTGATCGCGGTTATTTTTCCGTCTTTCAGTTCCGCAACACGGGTGCTGCCGGTTGTGGTCAATTCATCAAGGCCGTCAGTGCCATGCACAACCCAGACA
>JALXEI010000355.1 GCA_027069645.1 Hyphomicrobiales bacterium | reverse complement strand
TTTTGAGATAGTTGCGGTTCCACTGATGCACATGTTCCAGATTGGCATAGCCGCCCTGGGCGAAGGCGCGCAACAGATTGAGGGTTGCCGCAGACTGTCGATAGGCCATGATCTGACGCTCGGGATCGGGCTGGCGCAACTGTTCGTCAAAGTCCATGCCGTTGATGATGTCGCCGCGATAGCTGGGCAGTTCCGCGCCGTCCTGGCTTTCGGTGGGCGAGGAGCGTGGCTTGGCAAATTGCCCGGCAATGCGCCCGACCTTGACCACCGGCGAGCCGCCCGCATAGGTCAGCACCACGGCCATTTGCAAAAAGACACGGAAGAAATCGCGGATATTGTCGGCATTGTGCTCGGCAAAGCTTTCGGCGCAATCGCCGCCCTGCAACAAAAAGCCGTTTCCTCTCGACACTTCGGCGAGCCGTTTTTTCAGCGCCCGCGCTTCACCGGCAAAAACCAGCGGCGGAAAACCGGCAAGGCGTTCCTCGACAGCGGCCCGGTGGGCCTCATCTGAATATTCAGGCATATGAAGCCCGGGTTTGCTGCGCCAGCTTGAGGGTGACCATTTCCCGGTCATTGTCTCGCTCTCCTGCCTGTTGTCGGGAATCGCGATCTGTCGGGATTCCATTATATCGTCAATCGAAATTCGGTTATAAGATAGCACGAACGAACTGCAAACACCATTTTTGCATTGATTGACATAAGGGATTAATTCCAGGGGATTAGGCCGTAAATCCGGGAAAGGGGATGAGAATGCCGACAAGCGAGCCATCATTCACGATTGGCGTGGAAGAGGAATATCATCTCGTGCGCGCGGAAAGCGGTGCTCTGGTGACAAAGCAGCCCGAGGAATTGCTGGCGGGTTGCAAACAGCTGCTGGGCGACCGGGTGACGCGCGAATTTCAGCAATGCCAGATCGAGGTCGGCACGAAGGTTTGCAACGGCGCCGGGGAGGTGCGCAGCCAGTTACGCGAATTGCGCGCCGGTATCGCCACCACGGCCAAAAAATTCGGCATTGCCCCGCTGGCCGTCTCCACCCATCCCTTTGGCAACTGGGAAAAGCAGGCCCATACCGAGCGCGACCGTTACGACATGCTGGCAAGGGACATGCAGATTGCCGCAAGGCGGCTGCTGATTTGCGGTATGCATGTGCATGTGGGGATCGAGGACGAGGATTTGCGCATTGATCTTTACAACCAGATTTCCTATTTCCTGCCGCATCTGCTGGCGCTGACAGCCAGCTCGCCGTTCTGGAATGGTGGCATGACCGGCCTCAGGGCCTATCGCCTGTCGGTGTTTGACGAACTGCCGCGCACCGGTCTGCCCGAACCCTTTGACAGCTGGGGCGAATATCGCCGCACGGTCAATCTGCTGGTGCGCGCCAAAATCATTCCCGACGCGACGATGATCTGGTGGGATCTGCGTCCTTCCGACAGGTTCCCGACGCTGGAAATGCGCATTTGCGATGTCTGCCCGCGCCTTGAGGATGCAGTGGCCGTGGCCATGCTCTACCGCTGCATCCTGCGCATGCTCTATCGTTTGCGCCGCGACAATCAGCGCTGGCGTTCCTATCCCTCCTTTCTCATTCGCGAGAACCGCTGGCGGGCGCAGCGCTATGGCGTCAGTGATAGCATGATCGATTTCGGGCGCGGCGAAATGCTGCCCTTTGCCGATCTCATTGACGAACTGATCGATCACGTCAGCGAGGATGCAAAGGCGCTTGATTGCGTTGCCGAGGTCAACCATTGCAAAACCATTGCCCTTGAGGGCACCAGCGCCGACCGGCAAATCGCCCTGTTCAAAAAGCTGGCCGCAGAGGGCGCCAGCGACAGGGAGGCGCTCAAGGCCATCGTCGAACAGTTGCGCACGGAAACGCTGGCCGGGGTGGTGTAAAATTCACCGTCGCGACCAGGCTGCCGCTCAATGGTTCGCATTTTGGCCCGCCTGGAGAACAGGAGATCTCAATGCCCCATTCGTTTTGGTTTTCCGGAGGAGAAAGAAAGATGCAGGATCGGGTTTGCCAACCATGTCGATTTCCAGCATAATGACCTGATGAAACAAAGTGACCGCATAACTTTCAATCCGCGCCAGTGTGGCGGCAAGCCGTGTATTCGCGGGATGCGCATCAGGGTCAGCGATATTCTCGATATGCTGGCCGAAGGCGTCAGCGAGAAGCGGATCCTCGCAGATTTTCCTGATCTTGAGGATGAAGACATCAAAGCCTGTCTGAAATTTGCCGCAAAACGTGTTAACATTTCCCGGCTGGTCGCATGATCCTGTGGCTTGATGCGCAATTGCCTCCTGTTCTGGCGGCCTTTCTCGGCCAGCGATTCGATCTTGAGGCTTTGCCTTTGCGGGAGATTGGCCTGCGAGATGCAGAAGACAGGGAAATTTTCGAGAAAGCCCGCCAGCAGGATGTTGTTCTTGTCAGCAAGGACAGTGATTTTGTGGAAATGATCCAGCGCCTTGGCCCGCCACCCCGATTGCTGTGGGTGACATGCGGCAATGTCACCAATGACCATTTGTGCAAGCTGTTCGACAAACTGATGCCCGAAGCCCTTTCCATGCTTGAAGATGGTCAGAAAATCATCGAGATTGGAGACAAGACACAGGGTTGAAGTGTGTCTTGGCGAAATCGCCGAAACATTCCCGCCGGCTTCACTGGCGGTGCACCGGGGAATGAATATCGGGAAAGGGTAGTATCCTCATTCCTTTTGGCAGACGGGGTTTGCAACATCGGCGGCATTATAATGCCCATCTTCCCGAGTGTGCGGACTCTGGTGCAGGGCTGCAAATCCTGTCCCTCTTGGAGTACGGGGCACACCACAGGATTCCCTGTTGCGTCGTTGCCGCGTTTGCCGCTATAAGGCGACTGTTTGAGAAATCCCCTTTACAAGGAATGACGCGAAATGGCGAATGTGGTTGTGGTCGGCTCTCAGTGGGGCGATGAGGGCAAGGGCAAGATTGTTGACTGGCTGTGCGAGCGGGCCGATGTGGTGGCGCGGTTTCAGGGCGGTCACAATGCCGGGCATACGCTGGTCATTGACGGGGTGACCTACA
>JALXEI010000354.1 GCA_027069645.1 Hyphomicrobiales bacterium | reverse complement strand
GCCGTGTAGCTGCCATCAGCATTGCGCCGGAGCCTGACGCGCACTTCCATATCGTCGGGATCCCTGTTGTCGCCAATCTGCGGGACGGTCGAAGCCCCTGAATCAGCCCCCTCCCCGTCCCGGCGCCCGATTTCCTGCATCCTGGAACGCATGCGCTTCAACTCCCGCACCTCGAAAAATTCCGAGGCCGAATGTTGCAGCTTGATTCCCAGCAGCAGAATCCCGAAATCAAACCAGATACCGTATTTGAACATCCAGAAACTGATGGGAACAAAGAATATAAACACCAGAGCGGAAACAATAATCAGCTTGAGAATGGTCCCGAACCGCGAAAACACGTAACTCATGAGGGTGATAAAGGTCAGCAAAAAAGCCAGCCGGATATAGAGCGGTGGTGGACTGATCTGCTCGAACAGGGACAGGGACTTTATCGCATTGAGAATGATGAGACCTCCCGGCATACGATCAAGCGGCGTCTGGTGAACATCACCGGACGCGCCGTAACTGGCGCCGATCAGCGTGATCCGGTCGCGAACATCGTCATAGTCTGTTGAGGGCGGTCGATTCGCCGTGCCGTCGGTGATGAACCGGGCCGGAATAGTCAGCAGGTCAGGGGATTCCGCATAACCGGCCCCTTCCCAGGGCATGGTGTAGATCAATCGCTCCCCAAGACGCTGATGTCGAAAAAATGTTTTGCCAATCGTCACTGGCAAAACAGGTTTTTTGCTCTGATGTTCCCTGAAACAATCACGTGGACGGTTGTATTTCAGCGAAGCATCCAGATCCGCGAGGTATTGATGCCCCCCTTCCCGCCTGTCCCTGAGCAGGGCATAGGCCAGCAATTGAACGGAAGGCAGCACGGCCCCCTTTCCCTTGTAGCATCCGCGTTTCAGCAGGATCCAGTTGCGAATGACCTTGTCCGGATCTCTTTCAAACAGGGGCTGGGCAAAAAAGATATTGGCGCGTTTGTTATCTCCCAGATAGGTCGGACGAAAGATTTCGAGATTTTCATCCGGGTCTTCCCGGTTGCTGCGTGTGGCCCGCATGAGGATCAATGGCGGTGCGCTCGCAGGATAGTCAAGCAGATAGTCCCGTAACACCCTGTCAGCATCGGGGTCGGTCCCTTCCTTTGACAGATCCACATCCACGACAATAAGCGAAGCCTTCCCTTTCACGGCAAAATCGATAAGCTTTTTCAGCTTGTTGCGGGGAACATGAAAGGGCTCTTTCCAGAGCCGGTAGGTTCCCTCATCCATTTCCAGAAAGGTGAACTGAAGGTCGTCACGCCCCTGGTGTCTGCCGGTCACCCGTTCCAGCCGCGCATTGAGACTGATCATCAGATCGACGGCCCAGTTTTCCCAGTTTTTGACCTGTGGAAATCTGTCAAGACTGAGCAGCGCGCCAATGATGAGCAGACCGACAATAAAGTTTTGCCAGAACCCGGGTACCCGGCGCCAGAAAGAAAACATACCCGCCCCTCCAAGCCTGAACTGTCGCGTCAGCCGATCAGAAGATCTGCCTTCGCCCTCAATGTACCCCTTTGACAAGTTTGCGTAATTCCCGGCAAAAACACAAGAGGACAGACACAAATTCTGCGCACGGCGCTCTCAAATATTTGTAGCGAACAGCAATGTCACCCTGCCAGGTGAAACCTGCGGCCTCATTTCCGGCTATGGCTGATCCACCATCCAGCGCAATGATTTGATGGCAACGCTCCTGAACGGGGTTTTCACCGGCTTGCGACGCTTTCCCGCTGAACGGGTCGATACGGATTTTCTTTGTCCGAAGGCCGCGCTGGCAAACAGGTCCTCGATTGCGCCCTGCTCCGGGTCGACAGGACGGGGGGCGCCTGCGGAGCGTACATTTTTGACGCGCGACAGTTTTTTCTGGGCAAGAAAGCGAAAATCGGCCACCGGGCTGCCGGTCGCCGCTTTGGAGGCAATGACAATCATGCCCTCAAGCCCGAGCGTATCGGCTGTCACCCTGCCACCGATTGATTTTAACCGGCCCTTCGCGGCAATACGATTGGTTCGCCCGCCCCGCGGAAACAGCACATCAATCCCGAACCGGCTGTCAACAAACAGGATGGTCAGATCGACGGGGAAGTTCGAGTTGTTGGTAATATCAAGACGCAGATTGTCCCCGGCCAGCAAGGGCAGCCGGGAGGCCTGGTCGACAATTTTTTCCTGTTGCTCACCCTTTTTTCTGACCAGAAGTTTGATTTTGATCTGGCGGGCAAAGCGGCCGCCCCTGAACCTTGCAGCCATCTGTTCCAGGTTTCTGACCTTGCCGATGGCGTGCAAATATTTAATCAGCGCCTGTCGGACATTGTGATCGAAATCGGCGGACGGGTTTTGCAGGCGGAAAGACAGATTGGCGCGACTGCCCGAACAGATCAGCGCACCGGTACGGTCGGTGAACCAGAGATGATTACGCGCGCACCCCTTTCGCGCCTGCTGCATACCGCTGTCGCGCGACGGCGAAAAGACCAGATGAATGTCGGCCGGTTCATCCGGTTTGCGCCAGTTGATCTGTACCCCGTTACCGGCTTCCGGCCCGTTCACCATCCCGGCAATGATCCGCGCAACGCGGCGCTCCCGCCCGGTGCGGGCATCATTGATGCGGGGTATGGCCACACTGAGAGAAAAACGGAAAGCCGGTTTGATCACCCGCGCCCAGGCTGTGCGGGGGATATGCGAGAGAGCAATCGCCGCTTTGCCACCATAGGAAACGGGGACAAGACGGGCGCTGAACAGATCAATCTGTTCAGCCCGGGCATAGCCAATGGCCTGTTCATCCGTATCGGACACATTTGCCAGCAAGGCAAAGATCGTCCCCTTCCCCACTTCCTGCAATTCACCGGCCGGAACAAACAGGGCGCGCCTTGAGGCGCTGCCCCGCCGCCGGACCGGCCATTGACGCGCAACCTCCCGGTTTTTGCGTCCGAACAGCGGTGTATCGAGATTTGTCCCTTCAAACAGGGGGGTCGTGGCCCGCATGCCCTGCGTCACATATTTCTGCAAAATGGACTGCCCGATCTGGCGATAGGTCCGGCCTGCGCCATCCATCATCGCCCGCGCCAGTTGCCAGGTAAACAGACCGTGCGAAACCGGTGCTTTTGCCTCGGGCGGCATTTTGAGTTCCGGAGCGAGCTGATGGCTTTGCGCGGCATAAAAAGCCACATAACCGCCCCGTTTTCCGGCCCGGGGACGCGGCACATCCTTCGGGGCTGCAACCGGCGGGGAGGCAGGTACAGTTATATCAAGCGGTGAAGTCAACCGCCCCTTGCGACTTTTGTTGCTTGTGAAATTTGCCGGAATACCAAGCGCCGAAGGGTCTACCTTGCGCCATTTGATACGGCTGACCGAGCGCAACATGGTCCCGGAATGACAACTGTCAAACACCGCCCAGACAAATGTGCCATTGTTCCTGATCGCCGCAATCAGGTCGCGGATTTCATTGTCGGTAATGGCCCGTTCGACGGCGGCAATCCCGTCTTCCCAGAGCCCCACATCCTCGGGAAGAAAAATCTCGTCAAGACCATCTTCCTCCTCGCTGTCCCCTTCCCGGGCGGGCTGGCGGGAACCGTGCCCGGCAAAATAGACAAAAACCAGATCCTCGGGGGTTGTCCTTGCCACCAGATCACGCAGCCCCGCGATGATATTCGCTTTGGTGGGACGCCTTGCCCCGGTGCTGTATAATGCCGTAATATCCTGCGCCCTGACACCCATTTGCTGCAACACGGATTTCATCAGCAAAACATCATTGTCCGGCCCCGCAAGCTGAAATCTTTTTTGCAAATTCGGATAGCTGGAAACCCCGACCAGAAAGGCATAGTTGCGCGCCACCGCCGGTTCCGAAATGGCCATGCCCGGAAAAGCCACCAGGACAGCCTGAACGAAAAACGCCGTTACTCTGTGAAACATGTATTCAGTACCCTTTCCTGAAACGTCCCCCCGGGAAGAAACCGGCTATTTCATCCTTTCCAGCATAAGTTGCTCTTTTTTCAGATCATAACGCGCCGCGAGGCTGTGCGCATACAGACGCCATTCCGATTGTTTGTACAACAGACTGATCATGAAGCGCGCCTCCACTCTCTTGTCGAGTTTCAGGTCCGAAAGCTTCCGCACCTTTTCCGGCAGCTCATCGCGCTCAACAACCATTAGAGTGATTTCCCGGCTCGCCTGCGGTCTGGCGCCGCTATCTTCCAGAACAAGCTGATATTCACCGGCTTCCAGACCCGTTTTGTCCGTTGCCAGAATACTTTTTCGCTGCGCCAGATTCTTTCGGGAGAAAAGCGGTTTGTCGGTCTCTTCCCCAAGCAGGGAAATATTCCACGGCCCCTTGCCGCCCTGCCAGACAAGCGCAAGCTCACGGGTTCCGGCCGGAAGCAAATTCTCCTCGGCACCGACAGCCATGATTCTCAACTGTTTGCTGCGACCGCGCGTCATCATGGCAACGGCTTCTGTATGATCAGATCGCGCCGTCAGCATCTGCTTCACCTCGCCCACCAGATTGGCGAAAAGCGAACTTCCCTTCTCCTTGCCAGCAACGGTGTAGGGTGATTTTGCCCGCGTAATCTTTTTTACAGTTCCCGACCCCAGCAAAATCCGGATCGAAACCCCGTCATCAAGGACCTTGATCACATCCCCCGACTTCAGGCGCATCATTTCCTCGGCCTTGAGGAAATCCCCCTTGCGAACAACGACTACGGCTTTGGGGTCGCCACTGATCTGTTCGACCCACACGGCGGCGCGCACATCACGAGACAGCGGTGAAAGGAAAAGCATGGTGAGTGCAGCGAAAATCAACAAAAATCTCATGTCAGGCTCCCTGTCCGGAAGATTTAAAACACCTTTTGCGCCGGGCGCAAATGGCACCGCCGCCTGTATAAACAAGTTCTGTTTCACCTGTACCCCGTGTTTATGGTAGCGAAACTGTAATCAAATTGGTAGGGGGGACCGAAGCTTTTTGGCGACGAATTCTCTGCTCCTCCTGAACATTCCCTTCCAATGCCGGACCTGTGCAAATCCGTACGCTGACAAACTGTTTGCATGCAAGTGAACCGACACCTGCTTGCCCTTTCCTTTTTAAGGGCCGCTTCCCGCGAAAATATTCTTTGCAATGAATAATAGCTTTCCCCCGCAAAACAGGGGCCTTCGGGTGGTTTGGCCGTTTTTTCCAATGGGAAACCGATCCCGAATCAGCGCGACATCACAACCCGTTAACAACAGGTAAATGCCATGTTGCAAAAAACAGAACAATATTCTATCATCATACAAAATAACGAGGTTTGTCATGACGCGATTAACTGTAATTTCTTTTGTACTATTAACTTTTTTTTTCTACGTTACGGGCAAACCCGTTGATGAAACCGCACCGGTCATCAACAGTATGGCCGCTCTCGTCGATCAGGCTCCCCTGCCATCAGAGGACGCATCACGTAGCCCTGGTCAAATCTCATCCGAGCAACGCAGCAACAGGTTTTCGGCCGGTCGTCATATCAAACCTCGCAACAGTTCTGAAAAAATCGACAGCACGGTTATCTCGGGTTTGCCCAATCCGCCTGTCCGCAACCCGCGCAGAATCGCAAAATCGGTTCCGTCATATGTCCGGCCCCTTCCCGTCGCTGCTGTAGCACCGCTCAAACCGGCGAGGCGTCTCGCAAGGCCCGTGAATACCGAATCCTTTGGTACCGCCAGCAACAGGATCATCACAACATCCGCAACGCCGCTGGCTGTCAGCTATCGCCAGAGATTTGTCAGGAAAACAACAAAGCCGGTGCTCGGACCGCGCCTCACCGCCGTTCTGCTGAAACGCGAATTGCGGCGCGTTGGTTGCTATAGCGGCATTGTCACCGGAAACTGGGATCCTGCCGCCCGGGCCGCTGTCCTCGCTTTCAACCAAAATACCGGTGCCCGTCTGTCAGTCGACACCCCCACCGCGGCTTCCCTGCAACGCGTGCAACGGGTAACCACCACAATTTGCAAGGAAAAACCGCAAACAGCCGAACATAACGTCATAAGAGCCGCCGTCCACCCCTCTGCGGGCCGAGCGGTTGCAGCAACTCCTGTGAAATGGCGCACACGGATCAAGCGCAATACCCGTGCCGCATCCATTTTTCCAAAACCGGTCATCAAGCCCCGTTACAAGAGCATTGGCAGTGTTGCCCGTAATGAGGACATCTACCGGGTTCCGGTTGTCAAACGCAACAGGATTTCCAGAAAAATCAGTCGCAAACAGCGTGTGAGAAAAATTCGTATCGCCCGACGAAAAGCCCGGCGCAGAACGGCTGTTCGTTCATGGAAACGATATTACCGGCGCAAGCGCTTCGGATTCAGAAGAAGTGGCACAAGCTTTTCCCTTGATTGATCCCCCGGTATCGAACGCATTGATTGACGCATTTTACCGTTGCCCGGCTCGCTTGCAGGACAGGCAGGCAAGACGCACCTGTCTCCGGAGTCCCCTATACCTGAGAGGCCGGTTCAAAACTCCTCACTGATTTATTGGCCTTTTCCTGCCCATTATCGGTGCAAACCGGCTTGAAAGGGACGCCAGCCCCTTACTGCGCCGGTTTGCCTGATTCTGAACTGGAAAAAACTCAATAAAATCAAGCAAGGAGTTCTCGACTGGCCTCTAAGTCTGCGACCTGAACAAAATACAAATATGCGTGATGGCCCCGAAATGATTCCGTCCGGCCGTGAAAATATGGTACAAAATGACGCAGGGCTGTTTTTCATTCATGTCGATTTGCACCTGATGTATCAATTCTATGAATGAACGCAGAATTTATCGCCGCAAAACAGCCCGGTTCGATTGTGAACGGGAGGCCCGATAATATGACAATACATTTTACCGATTTACCCAAAACAGATGACATGCACCTGCTGCCCAGCGGCTACTGGAGTGGCCTGGTCCTGTTTGGCGTCCTGTGGCTGGCACCTGTCCTGACTCTGGTTGTCCTGTCCTGGACAAAATAGTCCGGTCAGAACAAATATGCTTTCCATATGTTTCAGCTTTGGAGAGAGAATTGTATCAGCCTTTTGCGCCCTGGTTCCGTTTGGGGACGATGGCAGTGTCATGAGTGCGACCCGGGTTCCGACAGGGACCAGCCCCAGGCGCAATCGACCTCTATACGAACCCTGATGAGCCCCTCAAGGCCTTCATCGAGCATAATGGCCAGTGGCCTCGCCTGCTGAAATCGCCGGTGCGGCTGACGCAACCACAAGGTACGCATTTCCGCGTTGCGGGGAAAGGTTGTTTGCAGCGCCTCGGTGATACCGTTAATATGCTCAATGCGTTCCGCCAGTTCGCCTGAAAAGGGCAAGGCCGCGCTGCCGCTGCGAAACTTGCGCAACTGGCGACTTTTGAGCGGTTCACTCAATCCCAGCAGCGTACTTATCTGCTCGGGCGAAAGACTCCACCCTTCCAGCAGGGCTATAATCCGGGGGGTAATCTCAAGGATATTTTGCTCAGTAACCGGCATGGCATCGGCCCCGGCTAGGCCGTAAACTCATAAACAGGGTCGAAATGGCAGGAGCAGATTTGTTTTCCCGCAAGGCGCAAGTTCGCAGGAAACCTTTTGGTTTTCAAGAGCTTGCAACGCAGCGGGGGAGCAAATATGCCCTGTCCGCAGGATGCCAGAAGCGCTGCAATCCGCGGCCAAAATGATCTTGCTCGTACAAAAGTACGCGCGGCGATCATTTTAACCTCGTATTTTTGCGCTTTTGGCACCATTCTCGATCCTGTTTATGAGTTTACGGCCTAATGGGTCCAGGCATGCTTGCGTCCATAGCGAAAATTGTCGGCATAGGACTTCCTGATGATGCGCCGTTTTTTGGGCTCTCCCGATACCCGGTAGGGGATGCCGTTACGCTTTGCATAATTCTCGGCCTCCTCCCGGCTGGCAAATTTCATTTTGATCTGCGATCGCATGTCGGCGCTACTCGTCCAGCCCATCAGCGGTTCAACCTCGCTGGCCTGTTCGGGTTCATATTCCAGCAACCAGGTCTGCGTACCGGCACGCCCCTGCTGGGTCGCATTTCTGGCGGGTACATAGATCCTTGCAAACATTCAAATCCTCGCGAAACCGTTTTTAAGTTTATGACCAAGTCTTACAGGCATTTGCCTCGATGCTCAAGCGATGATTTGGCAACTCCCCGTCTCACCGGCCCAAAAACACCAGACCGGGCATATACAGTCTTGTGGTCAGCGCGATGATCAACACCAGTGCGGTGATATGAAGCGCCGTCAGATAGCCGGCCATCATATTTCGATAGATTTCCAGCCAACCCCGCCCGGAAAAACCGGCTTTCTGATTGCCGCGATTGCTCCAGCGCTGCTTTGACAGGCGAAACAGCGCATAAATCTTCACCCCCGCATTGATGAGCTGGTTGAAATAGAGCAACAGCGGAAAAGACAGATCAATTTTGCGGGCATGGTGAAACAGGACCAGCGCGAAAATCATCCGCGTAAAAGCCAGATAGAGCAGATAGCTGATAAAAAAAACGCCGTCATAAAGCAGGGTGATAAAAATCACGAGTATGGGGCCAATCAGCGTTGTCCACATGGCAATGCGCTGATCAATAAGCGTCCACCAGATAAACAGCGGCATCCGCCGCGGCCCGAGCGCAATCGCCCGGGCGCCGTTTCGCAGCATATTGCCGGACCAGCGCCGGAAATTCTGCACCATGCGGTCAAACCCGTTGCCGTCTATGATTTCCACGGTATAGCCCAGCGCATCAGGGACATAAAGCATCCGGGCATTGTGTTTGAGCATGTAGAACCAGGTGCTTTTATCGTCTCCCGACAGGAAACGAAAACGCCCCCACAGCCAGTGTTGCAGATAGTCGGCCTCGACGAGGCGTACAAACTCCCGTTTCACCACATGCCGGGCCCGGAACATCGACATGCGACCGGTGAGCGTCAGCACCCGTCCGGAAACCGAATGTGAACTCATGGCGATGCGACGCTGGGCAAAGCGCATGGCCAGCAGACTGGCGATCCAGCGCGGCCCGCGACAGATCGCCTCCTCATCGGTGGTCACCGCCTGCAATTCCCGGTCCGCGGCAAACAGCGTCAGACAGTTCCTGATACTGTCCGGTGCAAGGATAAAATCCCCGTCCATAAACACAACCATGTCGTCGACACACATACGCCCCTCGCCCATCGCCCGGCTCATGGCACGCAGCACCAGGCCGATGGCCATACGCTTGCCGGGCCGGTTCTGACGGACAATTTTCAGGGTCAGGTCAATATCGGCACTCACGGACTGCAAAACTTCGATAATGATTTTTTCGTCATAGCGGTCGCCGGAGCCCAGCCACAGGGTCGCCGGGCAGCCGATTTCGCGCACGCGATCCGCAATGGCCCGCACCACATGGCGGGTGATTTCCGGGTCTTCCCTGAAGGTTGTCATCATAAAATGCACATGTCGCGGACGCCAGCCCTCGTCCCACACTTTTTGCGCCCTCGCACGCAGCTCGGGAAAGATGCGTCTTTGATATGAGGCGGCGCGGATCACCATCAGTGCCCACCAGGAAATCCGCCATATGGCCACCAGCCCGACAGCCAAAACAAACTGCCTGTATTGCGGATCCCATATGCGATTGGGAAAGCTGTAAAGAGCCAGCCCCAGCACGGCAAAATAAAGAGCGATTTTATAAAGGGCCGCCGGATGCCATTTTTCAAAACCTTTTGGCCAGTAATCCGGTCGGTCTTTTTTCAAATAATCAGGCCACATGACAAGCTCAGGTCCCTGAATGCGGAAATACGGGCAAAATATAGCTCAAAAATGCCGAGGGCTGGCGATCCTGGAACATAACTATGGCCGGAAGTCCCGTGCTCAACAGCTTTGCCTTTTTATCGTCAGCAGATAGAATTTCAAGGACCACACGGGCATTGCGCTCCTCTTTGGGCCGCCAGGTAAAACTCTGATCTTTCTCGCTAACAAAGGAAAAGCGCCTTGTCACCTCACGGATCTGCCCCCGTAGCGTCTTGTCAATCGCCGGGACATAAATCGAAGCCCTGTCCCCTGTCCTTATTTTGGCAATCTCCTGCTGTGTCAGAAAGGCCGTCACACGGCGCATGGAAGCATCTTCAAGAACCAGCACAACCTCTCCCTTCATC
>JALXEI010000353.1 GCA_027069645.1 Hyphomicrobiales bacterium | reverse complement strand
CATGGCACAACTCGCGCAGATAGTGGATGGCGCCGAGAATTTCGGCAATCCGCATCAGCTTTTCGTCATAGGGGCGGTGTTCCTGGGTATCCTGGAAACGGTTGCGGCGCTGTGCCTCGGCAGGCGTATTCAGGCCGGAAATGCCCAGCACCATGATACACGCAAGGATCGCGGCAAAATGACGATATGAAATTCCTGACATCAAGAGGCACGTTTCCTGCTGCTATTCAATCCATTGCCTGGCAAATGTGACAACCCGTTTGTGACATTTACCGGCAAGCTAGACGAAATTATGGAAGAATGCCAGACCGTGCAGGATTTGCGGCGCTCAACCGTTCGCGAAGTGACTGTCAATGTCCTGCTGGGTATTGTTCCCGGCACCTGTTTGCTGATTGACGATTGCCGAAGCCCTGTCAATCAGTTCTCTCAGAACCGGGGCGCTTGTTTCGCATGTTTTTGTCAGGGCCTCGGTGTTGCCTTCCTCGGCCTGAAGGCGCACGAGATTAAGGGCCCTGATCGATTCATTGTGCAGGCGCTCGATTACCTGGTCAAAGGCCGAACGTATATTTTCCGGGGCGTGGCGATAGGCGGTCCTGGCGAGGTCTCCATCACGAAAACCCGATGTTTCAAAATGTTCTTCATAGCCCACGGGTTCCCAGGACAGCAGATAGATAATCAGCTCTTCCGGGGTTGCCGGCAACTGTTCCAGCAGCATCACCATGCCGGAATAGTGATTGAGGTAATCCGTTGTCAGCAGGCTTTCAGCATTGACATTTGTGCCCTCGGTGTGTTCGCGAAGGTGCTTGCGCATGGTCGAGCTGAAATTATGAATGAGTTGCTCGGTGGTTTGCGCACGGGCCGTTGCTGATGTCATTTTATTTTACCTGCGAATAAGAATTGCTACCTTTTCCTGTCGGAACATGGTTAAAGACTAGCGCCATATGGTTGCCAAACGATTACGCTGGTGACAATTTGCCACCGGATGGCGCGTCAGCAGAAAACGGGAATGCCGTCGAGAGTCGTGACATTGAATGACAGGAAACCGGACTTATGACGAAAACGGGTGTGCTTGAACATGCGATCAAACTCGTTCAATGCGAAAGCGTAACACCGCTTGAGGGCGGGGCGCTCGATTATCTGCAACAGGTGCTGGAAAGCCTGGAGTTCGAGTGCTGGCGGCTGCCTTTTTCCGAAGAAGGGACGCCTGATGTGGACAATCTTTATGCCCGCCTCGGGACAGGCGCCCCCCATATCTGCTTTGCCGGTCACACCGATGTCGTGCCGGTGGGAGAAGTCACCGACTGGCAACACCCGCCTTTTGATGCTGTGATTAATGACGGGGTTTTGCACGGGCGCGGCACGGCAGACATGAAAGGAAGCATTGCCTGTTTTGTTGCGGCGGTGGAAGACTATCTGGCGCAAAAGAGCGCACCGGCGGGCTCCATCAGCCTTTTGATTACCGGCGACGAAGAAGGACCGGCGATCAATGGCACGAAAAAAATGCTCGGCTGGCGGGAGGAGAAAGGCGAGAAAATCGATCATTGTATTGTCGGGGAGCCCACCAATCCGGCCAAAATCGGCGAGATGATCAAGATCGGCCGCCGCGGCAGCCTCAATGGTACGCTGACCATCATCGGCAAGCAGGGTCATGTGGCCTATCAGCATCTGGCACACAACCCGATCGAAGGTCTGGCGACGGTGATAAGCAAAATACTGGCCGAACCGCTGGACAAAGGCACCGACACCTTCATGCCCTCCAATCTGGAATTTACCAATATCGAGGTCAATAATGAAGCGGTCAATGTCATACCGGCCCGCGCCTCGGCCCGCTTCAATATCCGCTTCAACGATGCCCACACACCGGCGAGCCTCGAACAACTGATACGCAATCGGGTGGCGGCGGCGCTTGCAGGCAGTCCGTTTCAAAGCGAGCTGTCCCTTGCCCTGTCGGGCGAAAGTTTTGTCACCAGTGTTGAAAATGAGCTGGTGGCCCTGCTGTCCGGCGCAATTCGCGATATAACCGGCCTTGAGCCCGAACTCTCCACCACGGGCGGCACATCGGATGCGCGTTTTATCAAGGATCATTGCCCGGTAATCGAATTCGGCCTTGTCAATAAAACCATCCATCAGGTCAACGAACAGGTGCCGGTGGAACATCTGGAAGTGCTGACAAAAATCTACCGGCGCTTTCTGGAGGACTATTTCAGGGCTGGCGTTTGAAAAGACGACCTCTTGACCATTCTGCTCCCCGGCCTTGAGCCGGGGTCCAGGGTCGCAAGTGATATGCTGTTGTTTTTGTTCGTTTTCTCAACGCACTCCCGTCTTGTTGCCCTTGGATCCCGGATCAGCGCTGACGCTTGTCCGGGAAGCGAAGCATCGAGGCAAAACGAGAAAGGTGGGCCAGGCTTTTTGCGTTTTGGTATCAGGCCTTTTCAATCCGCCTTTATTCCGGATACTCCACCCGTGCGAAATAGAGGCCAAAGGCCGGGGCGACGGGGCCGCATTTTGTGCGGTCGCGGCTGTCAAGCACTTCGCGCAGGCGCGAGACCGGCCATTTGCCTTCGCCGACCATTTTCAGCGAGCCGACCATCGAGCGCACCTGATTATGCATGAAGGAGCGGGCCGAGCAGGTGATGAATATGTTTTCGCCTTCGCGCCGCACATCGAGCTGATCGAGAGTTTTGACAGGGCTTTTGGCCTGACAGTCCGTCGAGCGGAAGGTGGTGAAGTCGTGCTGGCCGAGAATGGTTTGCGCCGCCTCGTGCATGGCTTCGGCATCAAGCGGGACAAAGATCAGCCAGGCGCGCTTGTGGAGCAGGGTGAGGGGCGCGCGGCGGTTGACGATGTGATATTTATAGTGCCGTTTGCGGGCCGAGAAGCGCGCCTCGAACTGATCGTTGACGGCTTCGGCCTGCAAAATGGCAATGGGGGCCGGGCGCAGATGATGGTTGATGGCCTCGCGCACGGTCTTTTCGTCATAGGGTTTTGGCAGGTCGATATGGGCCACCTGCCCGAGCGCGTGAACCCCGGCATCGGTACGCCCGGCCCCCATTGCCATTTTGC
>JALXEI010000352.1 GCA_027069645.1 Hyphomicrobiales bacterium | reverse complement strand
GCCCTCCCGCCTGCCAAAACTATTTTTTTACAGCGACAAGCTGAACAGGCACAATGGATCCGCTTGTCATATTGTGCACAACATTTTGCAATTTCTCGCGTGTACTCGCCCCCATGATCAGATGCAGGCCAACAGGCGCCGGTGCAGACTGGTCGGCGCTGCCACCCAGCACTTTTTCGAAAAATTCCCGTGCGAATTGTGAACGGTCCTCAATCTCCAGCACTTCGAAACCGCTGTTTTCCAGAAGCCCGCGCATTTCGTCCATCGTGGTCAGATGCGATGTTTCACTATTTTCCGCCCACGGAACCGGAAATTTTAGCGGCTCGTCACTCTTTTTCATCACATCATAACAGCAAAAACGCGCCCCCTTTTTACTGACGCGGGCAATCTCGCGATAGAGGCCGTCGCGGTCGGCGATATTCATGGCGACATGCATGGACAGGACGGCATCAAAGCTTTCCGCTTCAAATGGCATATCGAGTGCGCTGGCCACGTGAAATTGGGCCTGGTCTGCCAGACCTGTGCGCGCGGTGAGCATATCGGCAACCTCGATATATTCGGGTGTCAGATCAATGCCGCTAACCTGGCAATCGCTCTGTGCGGCCAGTGTACGAACAGCGCCACCAATCCCGCATCCCACATCAAGGACGCGCTCATCCCCCTGCAACAGCAATTTCGAGATCACATATTCGGCCGCAGGACGACCTCCGATATGAAATTCATCAACGGGAGCCAGATCCTTAATGGCAAGCTGATCGATATTTTTACCGGCGCTGGCTAGTCCCTCCAGGATGCGCTGTCCCAGTCCTGCCTCTCCATAGTGTTGTGCAACAGCCTGCTCGTTGATCATCCCACACTGCTCCTTCTTCCTGACAATTGATTTTCCCGGCTATCCTACTCAACACCCCGTCCGATCTCACAATAAACAACCTCGACAATCAGACACAATTGCGTGATCACGATAAACAGTCCAAAATCGGGAAAAGCTCCCTTTCCTCTCCGGGAAAGGGAGCTGACCGTCCTGTAAAGATCAGTCCCTGTTTTTTTGGGGAGGCCGTAAAACCGTTCGAAGGGTCAGACCTTGCGGGGCTTTTTCCACTTCCACGAGAATGCGTGGCGGTCGAAGAACCGTGCGTTCCCGGTGACCGATCCCGCGCACGGTTACCTTGCGGGCCGGACGGGTACTGGTGGAAAGCAGATAGTTTTCACCTTCGTGACGAAAGCCGTGGCTCCAGATGGTATAATCATATCCATAGCGGGCCAACAGGGAGACGGCTTCACAACGGGCCTGCCGTTTCAGTTCCTGCCACCATTTCCGCGCAGAGGCTGACGCCGGTTCCCTTGCATCAAAAGGTGAACGCTCGCGCCGAACCAGGACAACCACAATCTTGCAATCAAGGGGAGGGGTAAAGGGTTGATTCATGAATTTCTCCTTCTTCACAACACCACCAAACCTGTCTGACCCGAACCATTCCGGAGCGCAGACGGAATCCACACGTCAAATGTGAATCTGTTAGTGACATTGCCTTTCGGAGAGCTATAAATTCATGCTTCAAAATCCTTTTATTGCGTTGTTCTGCCACGGATGACAGTATTTCGTTTTCTATACATCGCATAAAGCGACAAGCGGTATATTACAACATTTTTGCTTTTCATCAAAATTATTTTTCAAAAGCTCGATCCGAGCTGTCATACAAAGCCTTCAGTCCTTCCCGATAGGTGGGATATTTCAGTTTGATGCCCAGTTGCTGTTTGATGCGCTCATTCCCGACCCTTTTGCACTCACCATAGAAACTGCGGGCCATCGGTGACAGATCGGCGGTTTCAAAATCCGTCTCCGGTGGTGGCTTGATGCCCAGCAATTCACAGGCAAATGTCACCACATCCTGCGGCGGCGCCGGTTCGTCATCGGCAATGTTGAACAGATATCCGGCCTGCGGTTTTTGCATCGAGGCAAGGAGAACCTGCGCAATATCTTCCACATGTGCCCGATTGAATACCTGGCCCTTTTTGACCAGCCGCCGCGCCCTGCCACGCTTTACCGCTTCAAGCTGGTTGCGCCCTGGCCCATATATCCCCGGCAGGCGGAAGATATGGGGGGAGGTTCCGGCCTGTTGCCCCCATCTCTGCCAGTCCTGCTCGGCCTGCCAGCGGCGTTTAGAGCGTGCTGCCAGAGGGGCGGGCGGCGTGTCCTCATCCACCCGGCCACCATGATGCTCGCCATAAACCCCCACTGTCGAAAGCAGTCCGAACCATTGCAAACCGGCCCGTGCCAGATCTCCGCCATGATACACAAGCACCGGGTCACCCGCCTCGCCCGGTGGCACCGAATTCAGTACATGGCCAACATTGGCGAGGAATTCACCAATCCCCTCTCCCGGCTCCTCGCCGGTAAAGCAGAAGGCTTCAAAACCCTGTTCGACCAGCGCCTTGCAGCCCCGCTCATCGCGCGCCGTGCCCGCAACCCGCCAGCCTTCAGCACGCAACAGATGCCCCAGCGTCTTACCGACAAAGCCCATACCAAAGCAGAAAAAACTTTTGTCCATGTGAAATCCTTTTCCTCCTCAAGGCCGGAAATGCAGGGCCCTGCCCCCGCACCCCGCCAAAGGACCCGTCCTTTGGAAACCTGATTTGTGTGACTGTCATAACCTCTGCCATTCGTGTTTAACCTCGCGGTCTTTTTCCCCGGGCTCATATTGCTGTTTCAACTGCGCAAATTCTTCACGCGGCAACAGGCGGGCCAGCGCCCAGACCGCCATGCCACGCACAATCGCGGCCTCATCTCCCAGCAAGGGAATGATACCCGGCACAAGCTCCTGATCTCCCGAATTGGCGCAGGCAATCAAGACATTGCGCACAAAGCCGTCGCGCCCCGCCCGCTTGACCGGTGTTCCGGCAAAACGCGCCCGGAAACCCCGATCATCCAGTTCCAGAAGCTCGTGCAGGGGCGGGTTATCGCATTGCGGGCGCGGATGAAACCGCTGTTCTCTGGCCAGTTGTGCAAATCTGTTCCACGGACAAACCGCCAGACAGTCATCGCAACCAAAAATATGATTGCCCATCGG
>JALXEI010000351.1 GCA_027069645.1 Hyphomicrobiales bacterium | reverse complement strand
GGCGGAAGAAGAGAGGCAAACGGGTGGCGGTGACAGGTGAACCTGTCACCGCCGAGCGCGGACGGGAAGGGAAGGTCATGAGGCCGCGCTCAAACTCGACTTGTGTGGACATAGTGACCCCATCGCGTCAGCCGCAACATTGATTTAAATCAAGCTTCGCCCGTGCAATTTGCCTGTTTGATCATTTTGCAAGAACCGGCCAAAAAAGAGCCGACGAACGACAGTTTTATTACCTGTTCAGGCTGCTGGCGGTTGAAAATTGACAGGTTGGACCATAAAGCTGCAAACTGGGTGGGAAAAAGAGGAGAACAACCAGATTAGCGTTCACAAAAATCAACCGGCCGCCCTGCTCGCACCTGAAGAAGGATCGCTGCTGAAGCTGATCATCGAGACAGCACCGGACGGCCTGATCATTATTGACGAAGGGGGCCTTATTCAGTCTTTCAACCCGGCCGCCCAGCGCATGTTTGGCTACAAGGCCAGCGAGCTTGTCGGCCGGAACATCTCTCTTTTGATGCCCGAACCCCATGCCAGCAACCATGATGCCTATGTAAAAAAATATCTTCAAACCGGCCAAAAAAATATAATAGGCATCGGTCGCGAAGTGATGGCAGTCAAGAAAAACGGCACCGAATTTCCGGTTGAACTGGCGGTCGGAGATGTCAACAACCGTGGTACGCGGCTGTTCACCGGTTTTATTCGCGACCTCACAGCCCGGCGCATTTCCGAAAAACAGATTACCGAATTGCAGAACGAGCTGATCCATGTCGCCCGTTACAGCGCAATGGGAGAGCTGGCGACGACTCTTTCGCATGAACTCAACCAACCCCTGACGGCCATTGCCAACTACACGCTGGTCACCCGACAGCTTGTCTCGCAACTTCCCGAAAACTGCCCGGTCGCGCCTGTTATTGAACTCCTCGACAAGGCGGCCGTACAGGCGCAGCGTGCCGGGGAAATCATTCGCAGCATCCGATCCTTCGTCAAATATCACGAAAACAGCTTTGACTGGGAAAACCTGGAAGATGCGGTGAAGGAAGCCGTCAGGATCGCAACAATTGGCACCGGCAAACATCATATCAAGGTTGAAATCCGCCGGACCGGTCCGCTCCCCGAAGTCTGCATGGACCGCATCCAGATTCAGCAGGTGGTCACCAATCTTGTTCGCAACGCCGTTGACGCCGTCAGCGAGCAACCGGGCGAACGCAAAATCCGCATCGAACTGGGACCGCAGGGAAGACGCAGCGTGGTTGTCAGGGTCATCGACAATGGCGCCGGAATTGATCCGGCCATTGCGGGAAAACTGTTCCAGGCTTTCAATACCAGCAAGACCGAAGGGGTCGGTATCGGCCTTGCCATATCAAAAACCATTGTCAGTTCCCACAATGGCGATATAAGGGGCCGGAACAGACCGGAGGGAGGTGCCGAGTTTTACTTTGTGCTGCCCATTGATTCCGAAGCGGAAGACACCGGCTGGCAAGATGACGACACTCCCTCGGGCAACAGCAATAAACCGGAATAACCCGCCATGAATACAGAACCCGGAACAAAAACAGTTTGCGTTATTGATGATGATGATGCGGTGCGCGATTCACTCAGGGCGCTGCTGGGCAGCACCGGCCTCAATGTTAAGACCTATCCCGATGCGCGCCATTTTCTGGAGGACTATCAGCCGGACAATATCCATTGCGCCCTGATTGATGTCCGCATGCCCGAGATTGACGGCATCGAGCTTTTGACCCGCATGGCCCGACGCCCCCCGTTGCCCCCGGTGGTGATCATAACCGGCCACGGCGAAGTCTCGATGGCGGTGAAAGCCATGAAAATCGGGGCCTTCGACTTTATCGAAAAGCCGTTTGAGCCCGATGCGCTGATCGAGCGGGTCAAGGCGGCCATACGCCGTGGAGAAGCCAGCCTTGCAGAAAAACAGAAGATCGCTGAAGCCCGCACCCGGCTGGAAACGCTGACGCCACGCGAAACAGATGTGCTGAAAGGTCTGCTGGCCGGCCTGTCGAACAAATCCATCGCCCGCCAGCTCGAACTGTCACCACGCACCGTCGAGGTTCACCGGGCACACATCATGGAAAAAACCGGCGCCGACAGTCTCTCGCATCTCATCCGCATGTCCATGCTGGCCGGAATAACACCGGATGAATAGTACCTGACCGCAGATGCACCCGGGAAAGCCACGCGGCTCAGCTATCCTGGCCGTTCACTTCGCGGCTCAGCTCCCGGACGGCCTCTCTGGCATCGGGGAATTGCGGGTGATTGTGCAACAGGACCCGATAGGCCTGCAAGGCACAGCTTTGGTCACCTATTTCCTGCAATACAAGAGCAAGACCGTGCAAAGCCTGAAAGTGCCGGGGATCTATCGCCAGGGCATGTCGCAATTTGGCCAGTGCCTTTTCATATTCCTTTTTCATGAAATGCACCATTGCCCGCTTGTTCCAGCCTTCAGCATAGTCAGGGCGCAATTCGATCACCCGATCAAGCAGTTCCTCGGCCACCACAAAGTCTTCCTGCTCCATCGCCATAATGGCGTTTTGCATGATAAAGTCGATATTCTCATCACCCGATGTCAGCCAGACCTGTTCGATGGCCTCGGCAACGGGGCGTGCCTCGTCCGGGTTCGAAGCCCGGCGCAACCGTCGGTACAAACGATCAAGCAGAGGCTTGCGCTGCCTGATGGTCATTTTTTCAGGCAGTGAAATGCTCATTTGCTGCCCGGTCAGGGCCGAAGAGGACAAATCATCACCATACCCGATGAGGGGAACAGAGGACTTGCCCAGCAGGACAGCTTGCAATGGTGTGGTAAGCAATACGGAAAGGCAAAGGCTCAAAACTGCCACCCTGCCTGTGCGACCGACGCGGTACAGACGGACAAGTGATTCGCCATGTTTCATGTTCACAGGGTAGAAAACCATTTGCTCCGCCGTCAATCATTTCGCATCATCCACGGCTTATGCACAGTCGATTATCGCCAGCAGGTCCGATTTGTTGCGACTTGGCCACAGAAACAGGCACAAAATCCTGCAAGAGGCGGGCCAACCCCGGACAACAAACAGCATCCTGTCGCGCTTGCC